>JAFLSP010000007.1:7698-27833 GCA_022510885.1 Treponema sp.
GAGTGTGTTTCGGTATCTTTGCATGGCTTGAAAAATTCTCCATTCGTCTTATAATAGTAGCATGGACATATATCTGAATATTGCTGAATACTACGAGGAGTTATATCCGGTTACGGAGAGCCAAAAACGGTTTTATGCGGAAGAGATGCAGTGGTTTCCCCGGCCGGTCAAGTTGCTGCGCGTGGGGTGCGGAACGGGGGCGTTCGAGCATTACCTTGCGAGGGAAGGCGCGGACGTGACGGGACTGGAGACTTCGCAGGAGTTGCTGGAGTCGGCGAACCGCAAGCGGCGCACGCAGCTCATGTCCGTCCGTTTTTTTCAGATGAACACGACGGAGATGGGAAGGTTTTTGGGCAAAGGCTTTTACCATATCATTTCCGTTTTGGATGACCGGCTGATGCTGATTCACGACCCGCTGCTCATAAAGCGGTTTTTCTCTGACTGCAAGCAGCTTCTGGCACGTGGCGGGCATCTGATTCTTTCGATTCCCAATTTTGATAAATTCACCGCAGAGCCGCTCGTCCAGCTTCCCGACCGCACGAGCATCCGCTCGTCGCTGTACACGCAGATTTGGACGGACAAAAGCGGCAGAAAGTTCGTGCAGCAGGATGTGGAGACGGGCAGCGGCAGGGTGCTTCCCGTCACTAAGGACGTGCCGATTTACCCGCTTACGGCGGAAGAAATCAAGGCATTTGCCAAGGAAGCGGGTCTCTCACACTGCGAGTGCTATGCCGATTTTGAGGAAACGCCGTTTTCCGCTACGAGCGATTACCTTGTTGCGCGGATTTTCTAGCGCGAGTCAGACGATGTGCCAGTGCGTGCCGCTACGCTCAAAGCGGCTTGCCGGCACTTCGAGCAGCCGCCCGTCCTCGCCGAGCATCTTTACCATCTGCGTGAGCGGGTTCACGTCGGTAATGCGGAAATTCGTGTCATCATAGGACAGGCGCACACCCTCGTTGGGGAGTTTTTTGCGCGCCTCGGCATACCATTTGTACTCATAGCTCAGACAGCACAGCAGGCGACCGCACTGTCCGCTGATTTTCGTTGAGTTGAGCGAGAGATTCTGCTCTTTTGCCATTTTAATCGAGACGGGCGGCGGCTTGTCGTTGATAGCGTGGCAGCAGTACGGTCGGCCGCACACGCCCAGTCCGCCGGTGATGCGGCTTTCGTCGCGCACGCCAATCTGCCGCAGTTCAATGCGGATTTTGAAAATGCTGACCAAATCCTTGACCAGTTCGCGGAAGTCCACGCGGTTGTCGCTGGAAAAGAAGAACACCGCTTTTGGCTCTTCGAGCATGAAGTGCACGGCGACCACTTTCATGTCCAGCCGGTGCACGGCGGCTTTTTCGCGGAATGCCGTAAATGCGTCGGCTTCTTTTGCCGCATGGTCACGGTATTTTTTCAGGTCGTCCTCGGTCGCCTTGCGGTCAACCGTCACGATGTCGTTGCGCCGTATGCCGACGGGATGTTCCGCTTTGCCTAGGACGAGTGCAAGGTCTTTGCCATAGCGCGTGGGAATGACCACGTACTCGCCGGCTTTTAGCGTTTGGATGGTTTTGGGAACGCTTACGTATACGCCTTCGGAAGAGTATTCCAGCCGGGTGCGGTAGAGGGGCTTGGAATACGAGAACGACGATGGCTCTTCGTAGGAGGACGTTTCTTCCTCCTCCAAGGATGCGAGATTCTCGTCTTCGCTGGATATGTCTTGCTCAAAAATATCACTCATGGTGTCACTCCGCTGCGTTTCCTTATTGTACCTGTTACGCTGCCATCACGTCTATAATCAGACCGTTGATTTCGTCAACCTTTGCAAGAAGCCGCAGGTTGGACTGCTGCACGTACAGCATTTCGCTTGCCAGCTGGTGCAGTTTTTCGTCGATAATGCGCACCTGCACACGCGGGTCGGGGCGTTTGCCCGTCTTGCGGTTGATGCCCCGCCGCTGTGTCTTTTCGATGTCGAAGGCGTTTTTGAGCACGAACTGCATAAACTGCTTGACCTTGCGCCGGTACGTTTCCATCGATGCCAAATCTTGTTTGGCTTTCAGCTCGTCGCCGGCAAGTTCCACGGCATCTTTCAGGAATACGAGCGCGTCATCCAAGTCCATGCCGGCGATTTCAAGCGGCAAGCCTTCCTGTACGAGCGAGGCTTCCTCCTGCGATTTTGTCAGGCTTGCGGCAAAGGAGGGGCGCGCCGCCTTGTGTGTCTTTTCGCTTTTTTGCTGGGCCTGAGCGTTCTTTGCGGCCTGCTGGCTTGCCGCCTGTGCCGCCGCAAGATACAGAGCCGGTGAGCCGACGGAATCGATGCTTGCCATCAGCCCGCTTCTTTGCGCGAGATGCAGTGCCCGTGCACAATGCCGTTTTCTTCGATTTGCAGTTGCTCGGTCGTCACGTCACCGATGACTGCGGAGGTGGAAAGGAGCGTTACGCCCTTTGGCGCGGTGATGTCGCCAATCACCACGCCTTCGATGACAGCACTGAGCGCGGTGATGTTTCCGCGGATGCGCGATGCCGCTCCCACGTGAATGTTGCCGCTCGCTTCCACGTTACCGTCAATATCGCCGTCAATACGCAAGCGCCCCTGCACGCGGATGTCTCCCGAAATGGAAGAACCCGTGCCGATGACCGTGTTGATGCTGATGTTGTCGGTGATGAAAGGCATACTATCTTGAGGTCTTTACATTCACATATTTCGCGGGGTCTACGACATCAGAACCGATGTGGATTTCGTAGTGCAGATGCGGACCAGTCGTGATGCCCGTGTTGCCGATATTGCCGATGACCTGCCGTTGCGTCACGAACTGTCCTTTCTGGACATTCATGCGCGACATGTGGCAGTAGCGCGTGTAGATGCCGTGCTTGTGCTTGATAATCACGTAGTTGCCAAAACTCATGTCGTAGCCGACCGTGACCACCTGCCCGTTTGCCGTCGCCACAATCGGGTCGCCGCTGCGGTAGGTGGAAAAGTCAAGGCCTTTGTGGATGTACCACTGCCCCGTGATGGGATGCTCGTTCTGCCCGAACTGCATGGAGATATGCCCGATGCCGCCCTTAATGGGCCAGATGTTCGGTATGTCGCTGAACAGCGTCTCCTGCGTCTCCAGCATCTTTCCGATTTCTTCAATGGGCTGAATGGCACTTTCGATGTATGCATTCAGCATACGGATGTCGTTCGCTTCCTGCGTTGCGCCGAATGCCTGTTCCTGCGTATCGAACAGCGCGGAAAGGTCGCCGTTGCCCATGGACGCGCGCGCGACATCGCTGGACTGACTGATGCCGATGAGCGAGAGTGCCTGCGAGAGCGACGAGCGGAATCGCTTTGCCGTCTGCAAAAGGTTGTTGTTTTCATCGCGCAGTTCGTCAAGGCTCGCGAGCGTCTGCCGGTTTTCGCTCATCAGCCGGCTGATTTCCGCGCCGGAGCCTGCCGCCTGCCGGTTGAAATACACGAACGACCCGATGATGCCGACCGCAAGAACCGCCGCAAGAGCGAGCGCGAATACGTTTGTCTGGAAGTTGACGACCTTGCCTTTTGCGTGCGGCACGACCATAATGGTCAGTTTGCTGTCGAACACCTTGAACAGTCGGGAGAAACCGCCCCGAACCGCCGCAAAAAACCGGCGCATTGTCTGCAAAAAAGATGAGACAGCGTTTTTTTCTAGTCGCTTATAGTGACGGGTTCGAGCCATGAAGTCTCCACGCGCAATCGTATTATCCTTACGGATAATCGAAATAATCTTATCATAGTATGCCGTTCCATGTCAAACCCACAGGGGAAAGCCGAAAATCGAAATTTCGCCACAGAAAGTTTGACAGACAGCAAGACCTATGGTATTATCGGAACAGGAATCGGAAGAGATGAGTTGATTGCGGCGGTTTTGGAACGGGCCGCAGTTGTTTTTGGGACAAAGCCAATGCAGTTTTTCGATACTCACGCCCACATCGGGCTTATATATGATGACCCTCTCGAACAGTTGCGTGTCGTTCAGCAGGCAAAACTTGCGGGCGTGACGCGCATTATTAGCATCAACAACAGCCTGCACGATTTTAAGACGGTCTACACGACGCTCAAAGCTGTGCCGGGCGTGTACCACGCGGTAGGGGTCGCGCCGTCAGAAATCATGCGTCCGGGGCGCGACTGGATTGCCACGATTGAGGAGAGCATTGCGCTGCCGAACGTGGTGGCGGTCGGCGAGACGGGGCTTGACTATTTCAAGCAGTACGGCGACAAGCGCACGCAGATTGAGATGTTCATCACGCAGCTGGAACTGGCGCAGAAGCACAATCTGCCCGTCATTATCCATAACCGCGACGCGGGGAAAGACATTTTTGACGTGCTGAGCGAGCGCATTCCGGAAAGCGGCGCGATTTTCCATTGCTACAGCGAGGATGCCGCCTACGCGCAGAAGTGCCTTGCCGCGGGGCTGAACGTGTACTTCTCGTTCGCGGGGAACTTGACGTACCGCAATGCGCGCAATCTGCACGAGACAGTGCTGAACATTCCGCTTGACCGTGTGCTGATTGAGACGGAAAGTCCTTTTATGATTCCTTCGGAATTCAGGGACAAAAAGCGCACGATGCCTGCGCATCTGCCGAGCACGGCGCGCTTCCTTGCCGAAATGCTGGAGAAACCGCTCGAAGAAGTTGCTGACCAGCTGTGGAAGAACAGCTGCGCGGTGTTCAAACTGCCGGAATAAACGGCGTGGTCGCGTTTGGTAACGCCGCTGTATCATCCGATAACGATTGGTTCTCTCGTTCTGGACGGAAACCTGTTCCTTGCGCCCGTGGCTGGGTACTCTGACCGCGCGTTCCGTTCTATCTGCCGTGATTTTGGTGCGAATTTTGCCTACACGGAAATGGTGAGCGCGGAAGCATTGACGCGCGGCTCCGAAAAGACCGAGACGCTCATGGCGCGCGCGCCGAATGAAACGCAGTACGCCGTGCAGATTTTTGGCGGTCGTCCCGAAACGATGGCATCCGCCGCACGTATCGTCCTGGAAAAGGCGCATCCAGAATGTATCGACATCAACTGTGGGTGTCCCGTGCCGAAAATCATCAAGACCGGCGCGGGAAGCGCGCTCACACGCGAGCCGGAAAAACTCTACGCCGTGGTCAAGGCTGTGGCGGACAGCGTGGGCGGGCGCGTTCCCGTCACCGCAAAAATCCGCGCGGGTTGGGACAGCGAGCATCTCACCTGGAAAGAAGCGGCGCTGGCGGCGTTTGAGGCAGGCGCAAGCGCGATTACGATTCACGCGCGGACGCGGGCACAGGGCTACGAGGGTAAGGCGGACTGGGGCATTCTTGCCGAACTGGTGCAGTTGATGCGCGGGAAAATCCCCGTGTTCGGCAGCGGCGATGCGTTCACGCCGCAGGACGCAAAACGGATGCTTGAGCAGACCGGCTGCGATGCCGTTATGTTCGCCCGTGGCGCGATGGGCAATCCTTTCCTGTTCGCGCAGACGCGAGAATTCTTGACAACTGGCACGCTGCATGACATCGACCCGAAAACGAGGATTGAAGCAGGATTCCGCGAATTGGAACTGCTCGTCGCCGACCGCGGTGAAAAGAGCGCGTGCCTCGAAATGCGCAAACGCTTCTGTGCCTACAGCCGCGGGCTGAACGGCGGCGGCGCGTTGCGCAAACGCTTTGTGCAGGCGGAGACCGTGGCGCAGTTCCGGGAAATCTGCGCGCTATTGTAAAAATCGACAAATCATCGTACAATAAACGTATGGGATTTTTACAGGCGATAGTTGATATTCTTGACTCGATTTTCAGAAGCGGTTCGCCCGAGGTGCGCAAGCGGCAGGAACTTCGCAAGATTGAGGCGGAATTGAAAGCGTATCGTCCGGTCATCTATAAAGGTGGTATGCTCACGCCGAATTTCGGCGAATTGTTCCGCGTCCTGTACGAGAACACCAAGCCCATCGGTGACATCCTGTTGCGCACCATCAGCACGGACGACTTGCAGCGCAATATGCGGTACGAACAGCAATTATTGCTTACGGGATTTTCGGGGGCAAGCCAGGAACGGTTGGAGAGCCTTGGCTATGAGCAGCGCAAGCGCGAGGTGCTCGAATCGAACGTGCCGATGGAGCGCATCCTCGAAAAGCACCACCGTATCCTCGAAGATTTGCGCAAGGAACTGAACACGCCCGAGTTTGTGAAAATCGACGAGGTGATTTCGGGCTTGCAGCAGCTTGCGGACCTGTGCCGCTATCATTTTATGAACGTCATCCATACGTTCGACCCCGAATTCGTAGGGGCGCAGAGCGACTACAAACCGCATTTTGTTGCGGTCGTGCCCGATTCTATGGCAGGGTCGTTGCAGGATTTGTATTATCTGACGGCAAATCTCACGCTTACCGGGTCAATTGTGCGCGCGCTTATCGCGTTGGACGAACTGCTGCTTGGTCGTCCGCTCGCCGCTGAAGAGAAGGACGAGCTGATGAAAAACGTGCGCAAAATCAACACGGTCACGCAGAAAATCCTCGCGCCCGACATTTTGCAGAAAGTCATTTGCATTGCCAAGAAAGACCCGAAGGCAAGCCCCCAGGTTGCCACGTACAAAACGAACGCGCGACAGAAATTCGCCGACTATATGCAGGAAAAATGCAGCGCGGACGAGAGCAAACTCAAAATTGAAATCAAGGATTTGACGATTTCAGCGGAGATACAGCAGATTTTTGGTACGCACCCGCTTGAGTTGCTGAGTGGCTACGATAACGACACTAACGAGCAGTTGCAGCAGCATTCATCGTCGTCGTTTATGTGGATTACGCCCCTGCAACTGCTCAAGACGTTCATCAAGCAGTACCTTTCCGCACCCATCATGGCGTTGCTGAACGATATTGTCATTGAGGGATTTTTTTCTACACCCGAAAGCAAGTCGGATTTTTCGTCGCTCATTTATTCGTGTGGTGAACTTGCTGGCTCAATCGAAGCGTTTGAGAAGTCGTTTGAGCGCAATGCTCCTAACGACACGGCGGTTTTGCTTGGCTTTATCCGCGACAGCCGCAGGAGCACTGATTTTGTCGCGCGGCTTGCGAAAAGTGTCGATACAATAAACGCGCAGGCGTATCGCTTGGTGCAGGAGTCGGTGCGAAAAATCAATCAGCTTACGGCGCAGGTGGGCGAGCTGATTATCGACGGCAGAAAATCGCAGAGCGTGGTGATAACGAACATCAAGGTGCTGCTCAATTCTTCGCGCAACCGCGAGACTGCCGAGCTGCTTGACGTGCAGTTCTCGTTGTGGAAACTGTTCTTGAACGTGATGAAGAATTATGTCGCGGTAAATCCAATAGAGAAAAAGGCATCGTGATGGGTGTGCTGTCAGTCGTGCGCAGACCGTTCCGCTACACATTCTCGAACGCGACACTTGTTATCATCGTCGTGAATATCCTTGTCTATGTTCTATTGCGCTTTTCACCGCTTACGGGTTATGAGGGCTACTTCGCGCTGAGCGTGCGGGGCTTTTTGGGCTATCGCATGGTATGGCAGCCCGTCACGTATATGTTCGTGCACGCGAATATGCAGCATTTGTTTTTCAATATGCTCGGTCTGCTGTTTTTCGGCATTTCGGTGGAGAAGGCGCTTGGCTCGCGGGAATACGTGCTGATGTATGTCGTCTGCGGGGTGCTGTGCGGCGTGGTGTCGGTGGCGGTGTATTTCTTTTCGGGCGCATACGGCGTGATGCTTGTGGGTGCAAGCGGCGCGATTTACGCAATGCTGCTCGCGTATGCCGTCATCTTCCCGCGTTCGCGCATTTTCATTTGGGGAATTCTTCCCGTTCCCGCGCCGGTCATGGTGATTGTCTATACGATTATTGAACTGTCGAGCCAACTGTTCACGTTCTCTCCCGTGGCGCACTTGACGCATTTAGCAGGATTTGCGTTCGCATGGCTGTATTTTCGTGTGCGCATGGGAATCTACCCGCTGCGCGTTTGGAAGGATGCCTATCGATGAGAAGTTTGTCGCGTTCCCGTGTTGCAAAAATCGTCCTCGTGTCCGCGTTGCTGTGTGTGCTTCCGCTCTGTTTTGCGCAGAAAGTGTACCAAGACCGATTGATTCGCTTTGCGCTGTGGGCAAGCGGCGACGCATACCCGGGATATTTTGATGCGGCAAAGGCAGAGCAGAATCAGCGTCCAGAGCCGGAGACGATGTACGACGTGCCGGTCGCGCGCATAAAAGAAGTCGCACCCTTTCTGCTGGAAGGAATGCTCTATGGGTGGAAATTCGACTACGTTCCCTACGACCGCGCGCGCGGTGTGGAAGAATACTTTTCGTTTGAGCCGGTGCAGGCACTTTCCGAAGCAGACCTTGCGAGCATCCGCTATGAGCGACCTTGGGCAAAAGACGACCGCCTGTGGTGCTGGGTAGCGTTTGAACGTACCACGCAGATGACACAGCAGTTTTTGTCATGGCAGGTCATTACCAATCCGCGCGTCAAAGGCATTGGCTATGCGCGTTTAATTGACGGCTTTTCGGGTATTCAGACGGCGTGCGGCGAGGCGGTGAAAAACGCCGTGCGCGAATACGAGCGCAAACTGATTAAGAACAAACCCAAGGAGGTCTTCGGCACGGTGCTGATTTCCGAGCCGCCGCTCATCGGTATTGACAGCGGTCGCTACGTCGTAACCCTTGATTTTTTCTTGGAAACTGATAAAATAGTGAAGTATGAAACGTTCTAGACGCGAGGGTGTTTAGATTGCAGGAGGACAGAATGAAGAAGATTATTGCCGCTGTGGCAGCCCTTTTCTGTGTGACGGGAATATTGTTCGCGGACGAGATGGACGATTACCTGAGACAGCAGGATTTGATTGAGAATAACAAGACGGTCACCATCGTTCCGAAAGACCAGCATCAGGACGGCGTGAAGACGGCAAAGGTGTCGATGGACTACACGCCGAGCACGCATGAAGTGCATATCTACTATGACGTGCTTGCTGTTTCCTATGACCAAGGCAAGGCGATGAACACCATTTTGGAATGTCTGCGCGACTTTCAGAACGACAATATGCAGTACGAAAGTTACCGCTATCTGCGTAAGGACAGCGTGAAGTATTACACCGATGACCGCAAGCTCAAGTGGGTACGCTATCATTCTTGGGTGGAGTTCAAACCGCGCACGCTTGACGACAGCATCACCGACTACCTTAAGCAGAACAACAGCGCGAACTAATCGCGAACATTGAGCCAGTTTCCGCGTCTCAACAGTGGAGCTGGCTTTTATTTTTGACGCTGACGAAAATCCCGTCGGCGTTACGGAGTCTCTCAATGGATATACAGAACGTCGTAAAAAACCTGCATCCGCTCGAAACGAAGGTGCTTCTGACGTATGGTCAACAAGACGAGTTGACGGCTGACCGTTTGCAAAAAGAACTGGACTATAAAGAAGGTCACGCAAATCAGGCATTCTCCTGGCTCGGCGGGAAAGAACTGGTCGCCGTTGCCCGTCGTATGCCGCACACGTTCTATGAGATTACCGAAGTCGGTCGTGAGATGGCAAGGACGGGGACTCCCGAAGAGCGTATCATCGCGTTCGTCAAGGAAAACGGCGCGAAGACATTGCCCGAGATTGCGGCGGGACTTGGCATTGAGAGCAAAGACGTAGGCAGTGCGTTCGGGCAGCTTTCC
The DNA here is from genome assembly GCA_022510885.1 of Treponema sp. Lineage (GTDB taxonomy): Bacteria > Spirochaetota > Spirochaetia > Treponematales > Treponemataceae > Treponema_D. The sequence goes on from JAFLSP010000007.1 coordinate 17,326, forward strand.
AAGGACGGCGTGCTGAAAATGAACGCGGAAAAGAAAGCCGAGTATTCAGGCAGCGCAATTCCAGCGCGCATTGCGCTTGTGAAGGCATTGTTCGAGAAAGCCGCTGCCGCACCGAACGGGCAGTTGGATAACGCCGGTTTGAGCGCGGACGAGCAGAATGCCATTGCGGGCTTTGCGAAAAAGCGCGGTGCGGCAGACAGCCCGTTCAAAATCATCGAGCGTGAAACCGTCGTGTACAAGCTGACCGCCGCCGCTACCGATGTGACAACCGCGCTTAAAAAGGCGGGCATTACGGGCAAGGAATTGGGCGAGGTTACGCCAAAACTGCTCGCAAGCGGCGAGTGGAAACAGCAGACGTTCCGTGGCTACAATATCGCTATTCCGCCGGCGCGCATTATTCCCGGTCGCACCAATCCGTATGTACAGTTTTTGGAGAGCGTCAAGGACAAGTTGTGTTCGCTTGGTTTCAAGGAGTTTGACGGGCCGCTTGTGGAGACGGAATTTTGGAACGGCGATGCGCTGTTCATGCCGCAGTTTCACGCCGCGCGCGATATTCACGATGTATATCGCATCAAAAATCCTACCCACGCAAAGACGATTGAAGAACCGTATTTGACCAACGTGCGCGCTTCCCACGAAAATGGCGGCACGACGGGCAGTCGCGGTTGGCAGTATGCGTTTGATACCGAATTCACGCGCCGCCTGGTCTTGCGCTCGCAGGGAACGGTTCTCTCGGCGCATCAGTTGCATGACGCGGAAATTCCGGGCAAGTATTTTGGCATCGTGCGCTGTTTCCGCTACGACAAGGTGGACGCGACGCACTTGAGTGATTTCTATCAGACAGAAGGCATCGTTCTTGGCGAGGACGTAAATCTGCGCACGTTGTTGGGCTTTTTGGAGATGTTCGCCAAAGAGGTTGCGGGAGCGACCGAAGTCAAGTACGTGCCGGGGTATTTCCCCTTTACCGAGCCGAGCGTGGAAGTGCACGTCAAGCATCCTGTTCTCGGGTGGTTTGAGCTGGGCGGCAGCGGTATCTTCCGCCCGGAAGTGACCAAGGCGATGGGCGTGGATGTTCCTGTTGCCGCATGGGGAATCGGCATTGACCGTATGGCTCTCATGGCACTGGGCTTGAACGACCTGCGCGAACTTTTCAGCGAAAACATTGAAGAAGTCCGTCTGCGCAAGGCGAAATTCTAGGTTTTTCTGCGGTGAAAATGCGTTTTGGTACGGCATGTACCAAAACGCACAGAATAGCTGCCTACGAAATCATAAGTCGTTGTATTACAAGTAATTAAACGTTTGCGCAGATGCATGATGTCCGAATGTTACACCATGTAACGTGGATAGGTTACGGGGTGTAACATACACACGATATGGGCCGTAACAAACGTATGTTACGGGGCGTAACCATGCTACATCGTGCGCAGTGATTCTGCGACGGCGCGTACACCGTCCGTGCCGTCTTTGCATAGCGCGGTAATACACGGTCGCCCTACGAGCACTTGCTGTGCGCCAAGTGCAAGTGCCGTCGCCACGTCCGTTGCGGTTCGGATGCCGCCGTCAACCCAGATGTGGTCGCAGTTTGCTTGCAGTTCTGCCGCGTGTTGCGCCAGGAATTCCGCCGTGCTGCCCGTGCGCGTGTCTATCCGCCCGCCGTGGTTCGAGATGTACACGATGTCGGGATGCACTTCTTTGACGAGCGCGATGTCCTCTTCACAGAACACGCCTTTGATGGCAAATGGCACGCGCAAGCGCCGTTTTATTTCTTTGAGTTGTGCGGCGGTCTTTTTTTCCAGGTGTACGAGATTCCGCATGGTGACGATGTTGTACGAATCGATGTCGATACCGACGACCTCTGCTACGGACTGAGACCATTCGACGCGCTCAAAAATGCGGTCGTTGTCGTAAGGTTTGATGAAGACGGCACTGCGCGCATGTTCGTCCTGTTTTTGCAGTTGCGTGACTGCACCAATTCCCGACTGAATCTTGATGTCGGGCGTACCGTCACCGATGCTCAATGCCAAACCCGCCTTATACGCGGCAAACAGCAGGCTGTAATAAAACGGCTGTTCGTCCATGAAGCCGATGTTTTCTATTGCGCCCGTAACAGGGGCGAGGCGGATGCGCGGCTTGAATGGCTTCGTTTCTAAGAAGCGTGTAACGAGCATCGGGTCAGCGTTGCGGGCTGCTTCCCAACCCGTGCAATTCAGCCGGAAATTTTCGTTGCGGCGCACACCGCCCATGCCGGGCATTTCCCCTATGCAGCCCGTGCCGTCGCAGACCGGGCAAAAATGGCATTTGAAATCAGTCGTTCCCACCGCTCCAGTATAACAGATTAAAAGTACCGAATGCAAGCGACGCTTCTGCTTCCGTGTTCTCCGCTCAATTATTTTGTCCGTGCTCCGATAATAGAAAGAGTACGGTTTTGAAGGTTGGGAGAACATGAAAAAATCAGACATACTTTCTACTGTTGCGGGCATCGGTCTGTTCGTGCTCGCCGCAGTGTTTTCAATATCACTGTTGCTTGTGCTGCCAGGCGTAATGCCTGCCGACACGGGCGGTCTGTACCGCATGGGAACGGTATTCGCGTCTGTGTACGGCTGGTGCTCGGTGCTGATTCCCGCATTTTTGATTGCGGCAGGCGTGCAGTGCTTTAATCCGCAGTGGGACATCAAGCGTGGCGTGATTCTGCTCGGTTCGGTGGTACCGTTTTTTACGGCAGACGCGCTGGAGCACGTGTGTCGGATTATCGTGGCGGGCAATGTTGGCGCGGAACTGGGCATCAAGCTGACGACCGCCCTGCTGATTGGCGCGGTTGTATTTGCGGTAGAATATTTTTTGCTCGCCATGCTCGGCGACACCTTGCAGCACATTCTCATGGCGCAAATCGATGAGCGCGGGGGAAAAGATGCTGACAATATGCCCGGCGACAGCGAAGAAATCGAGGACAATGCAGAGGACGAAAACCATGAAATCATTGTCGAAGACGATGATTTTGAAAATGATGAGGACACGGACGCGAGCGAAAACGAGATAATTCGTGCGCCTACGACGTTGGCAAATGGCGAAGATAATCCGTTCAATCACGTGTTTGACATAGTTGAAAACAAAGAAAACGATGCGGCGGCAGAACCCGAGGTAACGGCGAGCGAGACATCTGACGTTGACGAGGCACATGGAGACACGACATTTACGAATGACGCAGGACAGGAAATGCCCTTGGACGAGCCGTTCACAGAGGATGCCTCAGACGCGCAGGAAGCACCAGAAGAAGACGTGAGACATTTTGTTTTGTCATCTGAGGAAACCGAAGCATTGCTGAAAGATTTGACGGCAGAAGAAAAAGAGGAGTCGGATGAAACGGACTCAGAAAGTGAAGCAGCTATAAAAAACGAAGATGACGAATTATATTTGGAAGAAGCGGAATCTTCTCCGAGTGAAGCCGACATTGAAAATGCAAAAAACGACGAGGCATCGGAAGAACCTGTTATGGAGGATGTGCCACCTTTGAACGAGGCATCATTCCCGCCGCCCGTGCCGCACTATAACGAGAACGCGCCCCAATTCGTCTCCGATGAAGAAGAGCCGGAGGAGCTGGTCGAACTGGACGAGGCATTCAATCCTGCTGAAGATTCATTCGCGCCCGCAGAGCCGCACGCTGCGGAGGAATTGGACACACCCGCGTGGCTGGCAGAATCAATTTCGGTCGTGACGGACGAGGAACTGGGGTACGAGCTGACCGATGATGATATGATTTCCGAAGAGGAAGCGGCAATTTTGGAGCGCGCTGACCAAGAGGATGGTGTCGATGAGCATTTTGACGACGTTGCTGATTACGAGCCGGTCATGGACACGGATGATGACGTGGCGGATTCCGAGCCGAGCAACCTTAACGAAGCGTCTCTGGACGAAGCCGAGTTGGTCGAAGTCGCTGTGCCGCAAAAATCGGGCTTAGAGGCAATCTTTGCCGAAATGGATGATGACGCGGCGCATGAACCCGTGTTTGCCGACGAGGATGAAGTCGTCGTTCCCGTGGTTGTTCCCGCTGAAACGGTTGACCCGCTTGCGCCGCCGGTGGTTGACGCGCACGGTCAGCCATTTGCGCAACCTGCGCCTGCCGCTGTTGCGGTAGCGGAGCACGACGACGAGCCGGTTCTGCCGCAGCCTGACGCGGACGATTTTCCCGCCGACGATGAGCGCGTCGTCCGTTTGGAAAAGCCGGCTCCGCTTGTGGAAGAGCCGAAGATTGAGCGGCAGAGAATCCGCGGGCCGTACCGCGTTCCCTCCGACCTGCTCGACACCTACGCAAACGGCGAGTACTGGGTGATTGACGAGGAGACGCAGCAGGCGGCGAGCGACCTGAAAGACACGCTCAGCGAGTTCAAGATTGAGGCGGAAGTGACGGGCATCCGCAAAGGGCCGGTCGTCACGATGTTCGAGATTCTGCCTGCGCCGGGCGTGAAGCTGAGCAAAATCGTCACCTTGCAGGACAACATCGCCCTGCGCCTTGCGGCGAGCAGCGTCCGTATCGTCGCGCCCATTCCGGGCAAGCATGCCGTGGGAATCGAAGTGCCGAACAAAGAGCGCGCCGTGGTCAGTTTTAAGGAAATCGTGGACTTGGACTTGCCGCAGTTCAGCAAAATGGCAATCCCCGTCATTTTGGGCAAGGACATTTCCGGCGAGCCGCGCGTGCTTGACCTTGCCAAAACGCCGCACCTGCTCATCGCCGGTTCGACGGGCGCGGGAAAGTCGGTCTGCGTGAACAGCATGATTCTTTCTATCTTGTACAAGCGCAGTCCGCAGGATGTCAAGCTGATTATGATTGACCCCAAGGTCGTGGAACTCAAATTGTACAACGACATCCCGCACCTGCTCACGCCGGTCATCACCGAAAGCAAGCGCGCGTTCCAGTCGCTGCAATACTGCCTGTGCGAGATGGAGCGCCGCTACGCCTGTTTGGACGGCATGGGCGTGCGCGACATTGCCAGCTACAACAAGCGCATCGTGGAGCGCAACATCGCGGCGGAAAAACTGCCCTACATCGTGGTGATTATCGACGAATTTGCCGACCTGATGGCGACGACGGGCAAGGAACTTGAATCGACGATTGCGCGGCTTGCCGCCATGAGCCGCGCCGTCGGCATTCATCTGGTGCTTGCGACGCAGCGTCCGTCAATCGACGTGATTACGGGCCTGATTAAGGCGAACATTCCGAGCCGCATTGCCTTCATGGTCGCCTCAAAAATGGACAGCCGCATCATCATTGACCAGGTGGGCGCGGAAAAACTGCTCGGCAAGGGCGATATGCTGTTCGCGAGCGCGACCGACCCGTTCCCCGTGCGCATTCAGGGAACGCTCGTCAACGACAACGAAGTGGAGAACGTGGTGGAGTACGTCAAGCGGTACGGCGAGCCGGAATACATCGACGATGAGATATTCGTGGACGACGATGACGACGGCTCAAATCCCGGGCTGTTTAGCGATGGCGACGACCCGCTCTATGACGAAGCCTTGCAGATTGTGATGCAGGCGGGCAAAGCGAGCGCGAGTTACATTCAGCGCCGGCTGAAAATCGGCTACAACCGTGCCGCCCGCTTGGTGGAAGAAATGGAGGAGCGCGGCATCGTCGGGCCTGCGAACGGCTCAAAGCCGCGCGAGGTCATCTGCGTACCGTAAGATACCGTGTGGACATAAAAAATCCCTGCGCAACTGGCAGGGATTTTTTATGGGAAACAAGCGTTATTTCGCTTTTTTTGTCGTTGTTTTCTTCGGCTTGTCAGCGGCGGCTTTCTTTGCGGGCGCGCCCTTTTTCGGCGCGATGCACACCACCACGCTGTTGTCCGTGCTGCTGAACGGCGCGGGAATGTATTTGTCCGCTTCCCAGTCGTTGTCCCAGCGGCTGCCGTCAAGCAGGTAGCGGAACTGATATTCCTTGCCAGTTGCCAACTCAAGCTCCACGGAGAACGAACCGTCCTTTGCTTTTTTCAGCGGCGTTTCGGTGCTGCTCCAGCTATTGAAGTCCCCAGCAATTGAAATTGATTTTGCACCTTGAGCAGCTTCTTTCTTTACCGTAAAAACAACAGTGCATTTCTTTCCGTCGGCAGAAAAAGTCTTTTTTAATGCCATACAGTCGTACCTCTTTAATTAAAGACAATAATCAGGGATTACATCTCTGTATGGTGTCAGTATAATGAAAACGCGATGTTTGGTACAGTAGGTATCGGAATTTTATGCGGAAAAATATATAATTTTTTCGTTTTTTGCTCCGACGTTCATTGAGATTTTTTGCAGGATGCAGTATAATGTCTTCAATTGAAACCCGTTGATTTATCCAAATTGCAGACGGGGACCGTTCCGTAGGGGCGGCGAATCTTGCTAAACAGGAGGCTCTATCATGAGCGCTGTCTTACCAAACAATCACTATCTTTTTACATCGGAATCAGTTGGCGAGGGGCATCCCGACAAACTGTGTGACCAAATTTCGGACGCGATTTTGGATGCGTGTCTTGCGCGTGACCCCGAAAGTCATGTGGCGTGCGAGACTTTTTCCTCTACCGCGCTCGTGCTGATTGGCGGCGAGCTGACCACGAAAACCTACGTGGACTTTCAGCAGGTTGCCCGCGACGTGGCGAAGAACGTCGGCTACACGAATGCCGACTACGGGCTGGACTGCAACTCCATGGCGGTGCTGAACATGATTCACGCGCAAAGCCCCGACATCGACCAGGGCGTTGAAGGGCGCGGGCTTGCGGAATTCAAGGGCTTGCAGGGCGCGGGCGACCAGGGCATGATGTTCGGCTTTGCCTGCAACGAAACCCCCGAACTGATGCCCGCACCGATTATGTACGCGCACAACCTGCTGCGCCGTGCCACCCGCCTGCGCAAGAACAAGACGATTGCGTGGCTTCGTCCCGACGCGAAAAGCCAGGTGACGATTGAGTACGAAGGTCACAAGCCCGTCAGAATCGACACGGTGGTCATCAGCCATCAGCACGACCCCGACGTGAGCTACGAGACGATAAAAGAAGGCATCATCGAGGAAATCATCAAGCCGGAGCTGGAGCAGACGGGTTTGCTCGACAAGCAGACCAAATATTTCATCAACCCGACGGGACGCTTCGTGATTGGCGGACCCTTTGGCGACACGGGGCTGACCGGGCGCAAAATCATCGTGGACACCTATGGCGGCATGGGGCGGCACGGCGGCGGCGCGTTCAGCGGAAAAGACCCGTCCAAGGTTGACCGTTCCGCCGCGTACATGGCGCGCTACATCGCAAAGAACGTGGTTGCCGCGGGGCTTGCCGAACGCTGCGAAGTGCAGCTTGCCTACGCAATCGGCGTGCCGTTCCCCGTCTCAATCATGGTGGACACGTTCGGCACGGAAAAGGTCGCGCGCGAGAAAATCACCGGCGCAGTCAAAGAGGTGTTCGACTGTACGCCCGCCGGCATCATCAAGACGCTGGACTTGAAGCGTCCGATTTACGCCGCGACCGCCGCATACGGTCATTTTGGGCGCAGCGAGTTCAGTTGGGAAAAGACCGACAAGACGGACGCGCTGAAAAACGCGATAAAATAGGCTGAACAGAATGCAAAATCCCGTGCGGTCGCGCGGGATTTTTTATGGAGAACGCACGGTGCAGTTGTTGTCAGAAGAGCAAATCGTTGAGGTGATGGAGCGTTTTAAGGCGCGCAATCCCGACCCGAAGTCCGAGCTTTCGTGGAAAGACCCGTACACGCTGTTGGTGAGCGTGGTTTTGAGCGCGCAGGCGACCGACAAGAGCGTCAACCTTGCCACGGAAAAACTGTATGCCGTTGCCGACACGCCGCAGAAAATGCTCGCGCTGGGCGTTGACGGGCTGATTCCCTACATCAAGTCAATCGGGCTGTACCGCACGAAGGCGGAGCACGTCATCGCGCTGAGCCAGCGGCTGTTGGACGAATTCAACGGTGAAGTGCCGCACGACCGCGACGCGCTCATGACGCTGCCCGGCGTGGGGCGCAAGACGGCGAACGTGGTGCTGAACGTCGTGTGGAATGAGCCGACCATGCCCGTGGACACGCACTTGCTGCGCATCTGCCCCAAAATCGGCTTGGCGGAGGGAGCGACTCCCGCGCAGGTGGAGCAGAGCCTGCTCGCGCGCATTCCGCCGCAGTACCTGAATCACGCGCATCACTGGCTCATTCTGCACGGTCGCTACGTCTGCACGGCGCGCAATCCCCGCTGCGACGGCTGCTTTTTGGGCGACCTGTGCCGACACAACGCATAGCATTTTTTCGCGCCATCGGATACAATACAGGCGGAGGTGCGTATGTCTGTGTTCGGTATCGTTATGACGGTCGTCATGGCCGCGCTTGGCGTGGCGGCAGTTGCCTATCTGGTCGTCATTTTCCTGCGGCGCGACCACAAGTCCATTGCCGAAGTTATCCGCGGTAATGACGAAAAGTACGAATAATGCTATAATGGCGGAAATTCTTTCATGTAAGGCGGGTTCTTTATGCCAGTAGAAGAGACACAAAAGGCGACTGCGGTGGTCGCGGACACGGCAAAATCCGTGGCGGTCAGTACGGGGCAGGAGATAAAAAACCTGCTGCATCTTGATGACCTGCGGAAATTCATCACATGGGAAAACCTGATGCACGTGGTCGTCAGCATCATCACGATTCTGATTTTCTACATCGTCTACCGCGTTATCAAGGGCATCATCAGGAAAAAACTTTCCGTGACCATGAAGCCCGCCACCGTGCAGGTCTTCTCCAAAATCATCAGCTACGTTTTTTACGTGCTGATGGTGATGTACGTGCTCGGCCTGTTCGGCATCAATCTGAGCGCGATTTGGGGCGCGGCGGGCATTGCGGGCGTGGCGATTGGCTTTGCGGCGCAGACTTCCGTGAGCAACTTGATTAGCGGCCTGTTCGTGGTGACCGACAAGGCGATGAAAATCGGCGACTTTATCGAAGTCGGCGACATCAGCGGCACGGTCGATTCAATCAGTTTCCTTTCGGTGCGCGTGCACACGGCGGACAACCAGCTGGTGCGCATTCCCAACTCGACGATTATCGACAACAAGCTCAAGAATTACTCCACCTACGACTACCGCCGCTACGTGTTCGAGTTTTCCGTTGATTACGCGAGCGACTTGGACAAAACGCTAGAGGCCATCAAGCAGGTACCCGCGCGCTGCCCCACCGTGGTGACCGACGAGGGGCATGAGCCAGCGGTGTGGTACGTCGCGCTCGGCGAAAGCGGCATTTTGATGAACCTGATTGTGTGGTGCAAGCGCACCGACTTTTTCCAGACCAAGAGCGACGTGTGCGCGAATGTCGCCAAAGTGTGCCGCGAGAACGGCGTGAACATTCCGTTCAACCGCATGGACGTAACGATTCTGAACGATAAGACGATGCCCAAGGCATAACAGGAAGTACGCCCCGGCGGATGCCGAGATATTGGACGGAAAGAGATAAAACAAAACGCGCGCCATCTAGGCGCGCGTTTTGTTTTTGTCCGCAGGTCAGTTGTCAGTTGGCCAAGCCGATTGACTTCATCGTCCGCTCCACGTTGTCGTAGTTCTGCTTGAGGAACACGGCAAAGTCCACGGAATTCTGATAGGCGGGCTGCAAGTTCAGGCGGGCGGCCTCGTTTAAGAATTCGGGGTCGTTTTCCGCCTTGGTGAAGGCATTGAACAGAATCGACTTGATTGCGGGGTCAACGCCGATGGGCAGCGCAAGCCCGCGCCAGGTTGCGTAGTCAATGCCGAAGCCCTGGTCCTTAAAAGTCGGGATGTCGGGATAGGAGTCGGAGCGATTGTTCGCCATGATGCCGAGCACTTTCACCTTGCCCTTGTCCAGTTCCGCCTTCACCTCGGGGAGGGAGACGGTGACGGCCTCAATCTGCCCGTTCGCCACGGCGGCAACCGCGCCCGCCGCGCCCTCGAACGGCACGTGGTTCACCACAATGCCCGTCAGGTTTGCGAGCAGTGCCGCGCCGATGTGCCACACCGAACCGGGCGCGCTGTTGCCGATGGAAACCTCGCCGGGATGCTCCTTGCAGTAGTCCACGAATTCCTGCACCGTGTTGTACGGCGCGTTCGCGCTTACGGTGAGCGTCGCCGCGTCCGCATTCACGCGCATGAGCGGGTCGTAGTCTCTGTAGGTAAAGCCAATGAGTTTTTGGGGCGGCAGTGAGTTCAGCTCAAAGGTAATCATGCCGAGCGTGTAGCCGTCCGGCCGCGCGTCCTTAATCGCCGCGTGTCCGATTGCGCCTGCGCCGCCAGTTCTGTTGTCCACCTTAACGGGTACACCGAGGTATTTTTCCGCTGATTTGCAGAGCGCGCGCAGGATGGCGTCCGTGCCGCCGCCTTCTGCCCAGGGGCAAATCACGGTAATTTCGTGGTCGGGAAAGTTGGTGTTCTGTTGTGCGGTTCCTTTCTTTTTACATGAGCCGAAAACAAAAACCGCCGCGACGCAAAGCAATACGAAAAAAGACTTTTTCATATACTATCTCCTTTGTT
>JAFLSP010000070.1 GCA_022510885.1 Treponema sp.
GTCGTCTCTGCCCGGACTTCGCAACCGCCTCATGCCCAGGCGGGCAGGCCCGGGCAGTCCGTCAGGACCTCCGTGTGGTCGCTGAATACGGCGACGGTGTGCTCCTCGTGGCAGCTCCATGAGCCGTCCGCGGTCAGAACCGTCCAGCCGGTCCGGTCGTCGAGCAGCACGTCCGCCGTGCCGAGGTTTATCATCGGCTCGATGGCAAGCACCATGCCCGCCTGGATGCGCGGGTTCGCGCCGCCGTTCCACACGTTCGGCACGGACGGGTCTTCGTGCACGTCAAGTCCCACGCCGTGACCGCAGTATTCGTAGACCACGCCGTAGCCGTACTTGCCCTGCGCGACCTCGCTCACCGCAAGGGCGATGTCCTTGATGCGGTTGCCCTTGCGGCACGCCGCGATGCCCGCCGCAAGGCTCTCGCGCGTCGCCTGCACGAGCCGCCGGTATTCGGGGCGGACGTTTCCCACCATGACCGTGTGCGTGGAGTCGCTGATGTAGCCGTCAAGGTCGATGCCGATGTCGAGCGAGACCAAATCGCCGTCGCGCACGACCCGGTGCTTGGACGGCACGCCGTGAATCACCTCGTTGTTCACGCTGACGCAGGCCGCGCCGGGGAAGTCCTCGCGGTACCACGCCGGCTTCCCGCCGATTTTCTGTATGTACGCGACCACGAGGTCGTCAATCGCCTTGGTGGTCATGCCCGGATGAATCTGCGGAATCACCGCACGGAACAAGTCCGCGAGCGCATGGCACGAGCGGCGGATGCCGTCGATTTCTTTTTCGTTCTTCAAGCGAATCATAGTCATAGACTCCTTTTTTTGCTATCCCGCAAGCCGCACCGCCGCTTCCTCGCACTGACGCGCGGTGCGCTCGTCGCCGAGCCTGCGGTACGCGCCGCCCATCTTGCGCAGAAAAAAAGCGTCGTCCCGACTGCCGAAGCCCAGCTCAAGCGCGCGCTCCCAGCTGTCGAGCGCAAGTTCGTCGTTCACGCTGCCTTCCATGCGATGCCGAAGCAGGTCACGCGCCAAGTCCATCACCTCGGGGAAGAAAAGGCGGAAATACTCATAGCGGCGTTCCATACGGATAATCTGCTCAAGCAGCACGAAGGCGTCGTAATACGCGCCGCGCAAGACCAGCTCCTCGGCAAGGATGAAGCCGTAGTCCATGAAGTCCTCGCGCGTGAACCACTTTGCCAGCCGAAAGCCCGCGCGCGTCATGCTCATGCGCGTGAATTCCGCCACGGCATCGTCCTCGCGCCCGTGCATTAAGTCGAAGAAAATCAGCTTGGCGCGGCTCTCCTCATCCTGCCGCGCGAGAAGCCAGGTTCGGTAGTCAAAGGAACTGCCCGAATGCCGCGCGTGCGTATGGCGGCGCGTGAAGTACGCCTCGTCGAACAGCGAACGTTGCCGCGCGTCGGAAAGCGTCTCATACGCCCGCACGAGCCGCTGGAATTCGCGCGTCGTATCCTCACGGCGCGATGCGTCGGGGTGCAGTCGCTTTGCCTTCGCGCGGTAGGCGCGCCGGATTTCCGCCGCAGTCGCGTCGGGACGCACGCCCAGAATGCCGTAACAGTCTTCCAAAGTACGCCATTGTAGAATTTTTCCGCCGTTTGGGCAATCGCAAAGCGGACATATTGCACATATCCGCACAAAATCGTATCATTACGGAACGGCGGCGGACGCTGCCTATCTGCATTCTGACGAGGTATCCGTGGCACAGAGCGAAAACGAACTGCTGAAAAGACTCGCCGACATCGCGTTGGACAACGACCCCATTCAGGCCGACCTGTACGCCAAATACGACGTGAAGCGCGGACTGCGCAACGCGAACGGCACGGGCGTGCTCGTGGGGCTGACGCGCATCGGCGACGTGGTGGGCTACGAAATCGAGGGCGGCAGGAAAGTCGCCGTTCCCGGGAAGCTCCTGTACCGCGGCTACGACGTGGCGGACCTCATCCGCGACGCGGAGGCGAACGGGCAGCACGGCTACGAGCAGTGCGTGTACCTCCTGCTGTTCGGCAAGCTCCCCACGCAGGCGGAGCTGGACGAATTCAAGCAGCTGCTCGGCGAGATGCGCAACCTGCCGCAGAACTTCACCGAGGACATGATTATGAAGGCGCCGAGCCGCGACATCATGAACAAGCTCGCGCGCGGCGTGCTCGCCTCCTACTCCTACGACGCAGACCCCGAGGACCGCGGCATCCGCACCATCCTGCGGCAGTGCCTTGAGCTGGTCGCGCGCTTCGGCACGCTGGTCGCCTACGCATACCAGGCGAAGCGGCGCTTCTTCGACGGCAAGTCGATGTACATCCACAACCCCTCGCCCGAGCTATCCACGGCGGAGAACCTGCTGCGCCTCATCCGCAGCGACAAGTCGTACACGCCGCTTGAGGCGGGCATCCTCGACCTCGCGCTCATCCTGCACGCGGAGCACGGCGGCGGCAACAACTCCTCGCTCACCGTGCACGTCGTCTCCTCGGCGGACACCGACACCTATTCCGCCGTGGGCGCGGCGGTCGGCTCGCTCAAGGGGCGGCGGCACGGCGGCGCGAACATCCGCGTGATGGAGATGATGGACGACATCAAGGCGAACGTGCGCGACTGGTCGAGCGAGAGCGAAATCCGCTCCTACCTGCTGAAAATCGCGCGCAAGGAGGCCTTTGACCGCACGGGGCTGATTTACGGGCTGGGCCACGCCGTCTACACGATAAACGACCCGCGCGCCACGATACTGCGCGACCGCGCGGAAATCCTCGCCCGGGAGAAAGGCCTGCTCGACGAATTCAACCTGCACCGCATCATCGAGCGCGTCGCGCCCTCCGTGGTCTACGAGCTGCACGGCGAGGGCAAGCGCATCTGCGCGAACGTGGACTTCTACTCCGGCTTCGTCTACCAGATGCTCAACATCCCGCGCGAGCTGTTCACGCCCGTGTTCGCCGTCTCGCGCATCGCCGGCTGGAGCGCACATCGTATTGAAGAAATCGTCGCGGGAAGCCGCATCTACCGCCCCGCGTACAAGAACGTGGGCGAGCAGCGCGACTACGTTCCGATTGCCGAGCGCGCATGATGGAGCGCATCGACCGAATCCTCGCGCACCACGGCTACGGCTCACGCAAGGACGTGAAAAAACTGCTGCGCACCGCCTGCGTCACGCGGAACGGGGAGCGGATTCTTGACCCCGCCACGCGCATCGACCCCGAAGCGGACGCGCTCGCCGTTGACGGCACGCCCCTCACGCTGCGCCGCGACCTCTACCTGATGATGCACAAATGCGCGGACGTGGTGTGCGCCAACCGCGACGGCGAGCACCGCACCGTGTTCGACCTGCTTGCCCCCGAGCTGCGCCGCACCTTCTTCGGCAGCGCGCTGCACCACGTGGGCAGGCTCGACATCGACACGGAGGGGCTGCTCATCCTGACCTCGGACGGCGCGCTCACGCACCGGCTCATCTCGCCCAAATCGCACATCGCCAAGACCTACGCCGTCCGCCTGCGCGACACGCCGGACGAGACCGCACGGACAACATACACCGCGCAATTTGCGCAGGGACTGCACGTCGCGCCTGAAGGCAATGCGCCCGCGTTCGACGCACAAAGCGCGACGCTCGCCTGGCTGTGCGACGGCGCGGACATAGACGAGACGACCGCGCGGAACGCCGCCGGCTGCGACTGCCTGCTCACGCTGCACGAGGGCAAGTTCCACCAGGTGAAGCGGATGTTCGCGGCGGTCGGGAACGAGGTGGTCTACCTCAAGCGCGTGGCGGTGGGCGCGCTCAAACTGGACGCGGCGCTCGCGCCGGGCGAGTACCGCGAGCTGACGGACGACGAGCTTTCGCAACTGCAAACGGAGTCATAAGACATCCGCAAGAAAGCGGAGAAAACGCTGCATACACGAAAAAAGGAGCATGATATGTACATTACCTGCCTTGACCTTGAGGGCGTGCTGGTGCCGGAGATTTGGATTGCGTTCAGCGAAGCGAGCGGCATCCCCGAACTGAAGCGGACGACCCGCGACGAGCCGGACTACGACAAACTGATGACCTGGCGGCTCGGCATCTTGCGCGAGCGCGGACTGGGACTGCGCGAGATACAGGCGGTCATCGAAAAAATCGACCCGCTCCCCGGCGCGAAGGATTTTCTGGACAGCCTGCGCGCGGAGTGCCAGACCGTCATCATCAGCGACACGTTCACGCAGTTCGCCGCCCCGCTCATGAAGAAGCTCGGCATGCCCACGATTTTCTGCAACGAGCTGACCGTCGCCCCCGACGGGACGATTACCGGCCACCGCATGCGCGTCGCCCAGTCCAAGCTGACCACCGTCCGCGCCTTGCAGTCGATGGGCTACCAGACAATCGCAAGCGGAGACAGCTACAACGACCTTGCCATGATTGAGGCGAGCGCGGCGGGCTTCCTGTTCCGCACGACCGATGCCATCAAAGCCGCGCATCCCGACCTGCCAGCGTTTACCGAATACGCAGACTTGCTCGACGCCATCCGCGCGCAGTTGAGAAAATAAGCGCACAACCGCCTGGAGGCGGGAGCGAAGACCGCTTCTGGAGAACACACGCTAAAAATCCAGCGCGTGCAGAAACCGTGTCTGAAAGTCGGGGATGGCGGCGAGGTTGAGGCTGCGGGAGGCGGCTGCCAGCGCGGCGCATTTCTGACGCAGGCCCGGGGAGAACAGCAGGGCGGTCGCGCCGGAGAGGGCGGCGTTGCCAAGCCGCACGGTGCGCTCAGTCAGCGGCGGGGGAAGCAGGCCGATGGCGGCGGCGGATTCGAGCGGAAGTTCAGTGCCGAACGCGCCGGCAAGGCAGAGCGTGGGAAGCGACGGCGACATTCCAAGCAGATAGTCAAGCCCCGTCCGCACGGCGGATTTCGCCAGCTGCACGTTGCGCACGTCCGCCTGCGTCAGCCGCACGTCGTCCGCGAGCATGACGGCGCGCGTTTCCTCGTCCTGCTGCCCGCACAGCATACCCGACCCGTCCATCCAGCCGAGCGCGCGCAGGGCGGCGACCGCGCTCACCAGCCCCGACCCGCAGATGCCCCGTGCCCTTCCGCCGCCGATGACGCGGCAGGCAAGCGCGCCGTCCGTGTCCTGCACCAGGTCGATTGCGCCAGCGACCGCGCTCATGCCGCAGGAGATGTTCGCCGCCTCGAACGCGGGGCCGGCCGCGCATGAGGTGCAGAGAATCCGGCTGCGGTAGCGGGGCGTCTCCGGCACGTACAGGGCAAGCTCGCTGTTCGTGCCGATGTCGGCGAGCAGGAGCGGCGCGGCGGACGACATCTCGGCGGGGACGGGAAAGCCCGCCGCAAGCATGGCGCACACCGTGTCCGCGCCCACGAAGGCGCTCACGCAGGGCGGCAGGTACACGTCCGTCCCGTCCGCGACGACGCTCGCGCCAAGGGCAGTGCGCCCGGATTCGCCCGGCATTGCCCTGCCCCCGGCCGTTCCCGCGCGCACGTCGCCCCAGGCCGCCGTCATGCCGAACAGGGAGGCTGGCCTGAACGGCGCGGCGGCGAGCGGGGCGACCGGCACGCCGCACGCGAGGCTGAGCATCGCCGTGTTGCCCGTGACGACGATGCGCGAGACGACGGGGCTGATGCCGCGCGGCAACTGTGCCTGCGCCATGCGCAGCGCGCGCGCGAACAGCGTCTCCAGCTGCGCCACAATCGCCCCGTGCAGGTCGGCCGCGCCGTGCGGGCTCTGCGCCGCATGGGCAATGCGGCTGACAACATCGCTTCCGAACCGCGCCTGCCGGTTCTGCTCCGCCACGGTCGCCAGCAACGCGCGCGCGCGCAACGACCATGCGCCCACCACGACGGTAGTCGTTCCCACGTCCACCGCAAGACCGACGTGCGAAAGCGGACAGTCCTCGGGCGGCTCGGGAATCGGAAGCGGCGTTTGTATGGGGGGAACGCCCGCGCTCACTGCCAGTACAGCTCGCTTTCGAACGACGTGCCGCTTTCCGTCCTGCCGACCACGGTCAGTTTTCGTGCCGCCTCGTCGATATGCCCGAACACGCGCAGCACCTCGCCGAGCTTCGCCTCCTTCGCGTAGTTCAGGCGGAAGTCGGTGAAGGTCCGCTCCCGCACCGACTCGGGCAGCGCGTCCGCCACGAACGCGCCGTAGCGCGCGTTGTTCACGTGCCCGTTCCCGTCGATGTCGCTGTACAGAATCGTGCGCTCGTACAGCAGGTCAAGCGTCTCCGGCACGGCGATTTTCCCGTACCTGAGGCAGTCGTGCTCCTTCTGCGTCTCCACGCCCGGGCGCAGGTCGAATTTCTTGGTGGGCAGGATGCGGTGCGCCAGCGGGTCAACCAGCAGCCAGGAGCTGATGCCCGTCACGAGCGGCGTCCCGTCGTCCGCGGTCAGCTCGTAGGCGCGCACCAGCTGGAGCGGCTCGGCCTTCTCCTCATAGGTGGTGAACAGGTAGCGCTCGTTCTCGTATGGCATACGGTGGAAGCGGTACGCCACGCGGGAGACGAGGCAGGCGTAGCCGTTCGCGGTGAGCGTGTCGCGGTCAAGCCCGCGCAGCGCGTAGTCCTCCACCGCCATGTCGGACGAGACCCTGAGCAGCTCGTACAGGCCCATCCGCTTGCCGCTGTCCGCCGCGCAGAACTGCACTTTCTGCTCGCTGCGGAACGTGATTCCGTCTTCCTCGTGCCACCGCCGGTAGTGTTCCATGATTCATTTCGCTCCTTTTCTCAGACTTTGCTACTGTTTTGGACACAAACGGGCCGGCAATGTTCCATGATTCACCGCGCCCCGTTCCCGTAGGTCCGCTCGATTTCGGCAATCTGGTCGCGGATTGCCGCCGCCTGCTCGTACTCAAGCCGGTCGGCGCACGCGCCCATCTCCTTCTTGAGCGCGTCAATCAGCTTCCTGCGCTGCTTCGCGTCAAACAGGTTCGCGCTCTTCTTGAGCACGTCGAGCTGCACCGCCTCGTTCGCCTCCGCGTCCTTCTGCTGGCGGATGAGGATGTCCTGCACCGCCTTGCTCACCGTGTGCGGCGTGATGCCGTGCTCCTCGTTGTACTTCTGCTGGATTTCGCGCCGGCGGCGCGTCTCGCCCACCGCCTCGGCAATCGCGTCGCTCATGTTGTCGGCGTACATGACGACCATGCCGTGCTCGTTGCGCGCCGCCCGCCCGATAATCTGAATCAGGCTGGTCGCGCTGCGCAGAAAGCCGATTTTGTCCGCGTCGAGAATCGCGATGAAGCTCACCTCGGGCAGGTCGATGCCCTCGCGCAGCAGGTTGATGCCAATCAGCACGTCAATCTCGCCCGTGCGCAGGCTCTTCAGGATTTCCACGCGCTCGAAGGTGTCGATTTCCGAGTGGATGTACCTGACGCGCACGCCCGTGCCGAGCAGGTAGTCGGTCAGGTCCTCCGCCATCTTCTTGGTGAGCGTCAGGATGAGGCTGCGCTCGCCGCGCCTGGTGCGCTCGTCCACCTCGCGGCGGATGTCCTCCATCTGCCCCTCGCTCGGGCGCACGTCGATTACGGGGTCGAGCAGGCCGGTGGGGCGGATGACCTGCTCCACCACCTGCGTGCTCTGCGCGATTTCCTGCGCGCGCGGCGTTGCCGTCACGTAGATGACCTGGTTCATCTTCGCCCAGAACTCGTCGGCCTTGAGCGGGCGGTTGTCCAGCGCGCTCGGCAGGCGGAAGCCGAAGTCGATGAGGTTCTGCTTGCGGCTGCGGTCGCCCTCGTACATCGCGCCAATCTGCGGCACGGTCACGTGCGCCTCGTCAATCAGGCAGAGGAAGTCGTCGGGGAAATAGTGCAGCAGCGTCGCGGGCGGCTCGCCCGCCTTGCGGGCGGAAATCGGCCCGGAATAGTTCTCGATGCCGGGGCAGTAGCCCATCTCCTTCATCATCTCGATGTCATAAGTCGTCCGCGTCCTGAGCCGCTCCGCCTCCAGCAGCTTCCCCGCCGCCGTGAGCGTCTCCACGCGCTCCTCCATCTCCCGCCGGATGCGCTCCGTGGCGGCGACGAGCGCGTCGTGCGGCACGACGAAGTGCTTGGCGGGGTAGAACTGCATCTCGTCCAGCTCCTCCTCCACCTCGCGCGTGAGCACGTTGAAGCGGCGGATGCGCACGATTTCGTCAAAGTCAAGCTCCAGGCGGTAGGCGGTGTCGGTCTCCATGTAGGGCGGGTAGACCTCAATCACGTCGCCGCGCACGCGGAAGTTGCCGCGCTCCAGCACCATGTCGTTGCGGGCGTACTGGATTGACACGAGGTCGCGCTCGAAGCGGCGCAGGTCAAGCTCCTCGCCCTTCTCCACGTGGACGCGCATCTCCTTGTAGAGGTCGGGCATGCCCAGGCCGTAGATGCAGCTGACCGTCGCCACCACGATGACGTCGCGCCGCTCCATGAGCGAGTAGGTCGCCGCGAGCCGCAGCCGGTCAATCTCGTCGTTTATGGAGGCGTCCTTCTCGATGTAGAGGTCGCGCGCGGGCACGTAGGCCTCGGGCTGGTAGTAGTCGTAGTAGGAGACGAAATACTCCACCGCGTTGTGCGGGAAGAAGTCTTTGAACTCTCGGTAGAGCTGCGCGCTCAGCGTCTTGTTGTGGCTGATGATGAGCGTGGGCCGCTGCACCGCCTCGATGATTTTCGCCATGGTGTAGGTCTTGCCCGACCCCGTGACGCCCTTGAGCGTCTGGAAGCGGTCGCCGCGCAGGAACCCCGCCGCGAGCCGCTCAATCGCCTGCGGCTGGTCTCCCGCGGGCGCGTAGGGGCTGACAACCTGAAACGTTCTCATACTGCCAGTATAGGCAATGCGCGAGAAAAATTCCACTG
>JAFLSP010000071.1 GCA_022510885.1 Treponema sp.
GCAATCGTACCACGATTACAACTGAATCGTGGTACGATTACAACGCGGGCATTTCGATAGCCCCAATGCCCGAGCCACTGGCGGTTAAAACGCAAGCCGACATGATTCCAAAAAATGCTATGGTAAAATAATTCTTTTCATCGGTGTTTTCTCCTCACATCAGCATGATTATACCACATCTTCCGCTTATATCTTCCTCAAACAAGGCTTCACTCAACGGGAAGCAAAACGGCACGGCACCGGGATTCGCGCAACGCGCCTTCCTTGACCTATCTTCCGTACTATTATATTATGGAGACCATGAAAAAAAGACGAAAACTGCTCGTCCCGCTGTGCGTCTCGCTCTCGCTCGTGTACGTCATCGTGGCGGCGCGGCCGCTGAGAAAGGAGCTGCAGTTTCTGCCGCAGTGGACGGTTGACGCGACCAAGGTCACGGCGCCGGACAATGCCGACTTTTCGGCTGCCATTCCGTTCCGGCTCGGGCAGACTGCCGGGTATTTTACGGCGGACGGCAGCATCCTGCGCGTCATCACGTTCCCCTATAAGGCGGCGATTTCGCCCGCATACTACGCGCCCTACGGCACGAGCGACCGCAGCATCGCTTTCTTTGCAAGCGACGGCACGAAGGCGGGCGACATTACGCGCGCGGGCTTCCCGTTCTTCTGGGAGGACAAGCAGTACCTGTTCCTGCCGGGCGGCGCGGCATTCGCCAAGCTGGACGGCGGCGGGCAGGTGCAGTGGACGTATGAGGGCTACGCGCCCATCACCGCCTTCTCCTCTTCGCAGGGCGGATGCGTGGCGGGCTATGCGGACGGCACGGTCGTCGCGTTCACCGACGACGGCGCGGTCGCGCAGCAGTTCGCCCCCGGCGGCAGCGCGTACCCCGTCATACTGGGGGCGGACGTGTCGGCATCGGGCGCACTGGTGGCGTGCGTCTCCGGGCAGGACGAGCAGCGTCTCGTCATCGCAAAAAAATCATCCAACCACACCGAAATCATCCACCACGAATACCTGCCGGAGCAGGCCACGCGACAGCGCGTCGTCCGCTTCAGCCGTGACGAAAGCACCGTATATTACGACCGCGCGGACGGCATCGGCGTGACGGACTGCAAGACAGGAAAGAGCCGATGCATTCCCCTGCGCGGGAACATCCTTTCCGTGCAGGAATCGGACACGAGCAGGACGGTGTTCGTTCTGAGCAAGGCGGGCAGCACGTACACCGTGCACGTCATCGAGCCGTTTGCCATCTCTGCGGGGTCGTTCAGTTTTGAGGCACAGGCGGCGTGCATGATGGTGCGTGGCGATGACCTGTTCGTGGGCAGGAACGGCAGCATCTCGTGCATACGCATGGTGCGCAGGTAGGAGGGAAGCAATGAAACACGTGGCGACTATCGCACTCGCGCTCGGCACTGCCGCGGCGGGATTCGCGTTCGACTGGCCGCAGAACGCCATCCAGTCCGATTCGTTCTATTCTTATTTCGGGCAACGGCGCGGCGAAACCATCAGCCCCTCGCTCATCTTCACCGACAGCGAGGACATCAAGGCGGCGGACAGCGGCAAGGTGATTGCGGTCATCAGCGAGCATTCCGCGGAAAGCGACCTGTTCGAGAGCACCCTGGGGAACGCCGTCATCGTGGCGCACAAGGACAATCTCCTCACCGTCTACGCCAACCTCGACCGGGACGAGACGGGCGGACGCGACGCGCTCGACCGCGTGGAGACCGGCACGGAATTCGGTGTCTGCGGGAACAGCGGCTGGCAGCAGGGCATGGCGAACCTCGAATTCCAGGTGGTCGATGCCGAGAACAAGGCCTTCATCAACCCGCGCGTCCTCATGCCGCGCGTGGGAAAAGAACTTGCGCTGAGCATACAGGACATTGTGGCGGTCAACCGCAAGGGCGCGGAATATCCGTTCAGCCTGTCAAAGCGGCTGCCGGCGGGCACGTACTATTTATACCGCAGGCGGCAGGAAACCGCCATGCCCTACCGCACCACCGTGTTCGTCAACGGCGCGGCGGTGGAGACGATTGCCTACGATATGCTCGTGCAAAACGACAAGGCGCTGTGCGTCATCGGGCAGAAGCACTACCCTGCCACGCTGCTCTACCCCGACGACCGCCACCAGCTGCTCGCCGAAATCGCCATTCCCAAGGGCAGAAGCACGATAAGCATCGTCGCTACGGACATCCTTGGCAAGGAAACGTCGCTCGCCTACACGATTGAGGCGCAATAAAAAAAGCGGGCGCACCGCCCGCTTTTTCGGTCAACCCGCTGTTCAGATTAGAACACCGCCACGACTTCGCCGTTCGGATAGTGCTCGGCGATGTAGTCCCGCACTTTTTGGGTCTTGAGCGCCGCCACCAGCTTCCGAATATTCTCGTCGTTCTGCCGGCCGTCCTTCACCGCGACCACGTTCACGTATGGAGATGACGCGCCCTCCACGACAAGCCCGTCGTTCGATGCCGTCAGCCCCGCGTTGAGCGCGTAGTTGCCGTTGATGACCGCCGCGTCCACGTCGTCCAGCACGCGCGGCAGGCTCGCCGCCTCAATCTCGACGAACGTAAAGCCGTGCGCGTTCTCCGTGATGTCAGTCGGCGTGGCAGTCAGCCCGGCAGCCGGGTCAAGCGCGATATACCCCTCCGCCTGCAACAGCAGCAGCGCGCGTCCTTCGTTGGTCGGGTCGTTCGGAATGGCAACCGACGCGCCGTCGGGGATGTCCGCCGCGCTCGAATATTTGTGCGAATAGAGAGCCAGCGGCTCAACGTGGATGCCCGCCGCGTTCACCAGGTGATAGCCGCGCTCCTCGTTGAAGCTTTCCAAATACGGGATGTGCTGAAAAAAGTTCGCGTCAATCTGCCCGTTCTCCACCGCCTCGTTCGGGGTCACGTAATCGGTGAACTCAATCACCTCAAGCTTCACGCCCTCCGCCGCCAGGTCGTCCACCACCAGGCTCAGAATCGCCGCGTGCGGCTCGGGAGTCGCCCCCACCCGCAACACGTCCGCCGACTTCTTCTGACAGCCCGTCGCAACCAGCGCGACCGCCGCCACTGCAAGCATCAAGCCTTTTTTCATCGTTCTACCTCTTTTATAAGAATTTCTCTCAGTATGCCGATAATTCCCTACCATGTCAATAAAGAATGACGCGCCGCCGGAGGGCTTGCGCCGCGCTCACGGCAGTGCCGTGCTGATGATGCCGCCGCCGACAATCACGTTGTCGATATACAGCACGGCAGACTGCCCCGGCGCGACCGCCCGCTGCGGCTCGGCAAAGGTGATGCGCCATGCCGCGCCCGCAGGCTGAGCGTCCGCCGCAACAGGCTCGACGCGGCACGCAACCGGACGGCTCGCGAGCCTGATTTTCACCTGCGCGTCAAAGGGCGCGTCCGGCACGACGTCCGCCGGCCACACACAGTCGTCGGCAATCAGCCCACCGCAGAGCAGGTCGTCGTTGTCGGCAAGCACCACGAGGTGCTTCTGCGCGTCAATCGAATGCACGTACAGCGGCCGCGTGGACGAAACGCCCAGCCCGCGCCGCTGCCCCACCGTAAAATGCTCAATGCCCTGATGATGCCCCAGCACGTGCCCGTCCAAATCGATGATGTCGCCGGGAATGCCGGGCTTGTCGCTGAACAGATAGGAAACATACTCGGGCGGCATAAAGTCCTGGCTTTCCGCGCGCTCGGCGGCAACCAGTCCGCGCGCGCGCGCCATGGCGAACACGTCCTTTTTCGCCGTCAGTCCGAGCGGGAAACGCACCTTCTCCAGGGTTTCGCTCGGAATGCGGTAGAGGAAATACGCCTGGTCTTTGGTTATGTCGGCGGCGCAGGCAATCATCACGGGCGTTTTGCCGCTGCCCCACACGCCCGCCGCCGGGCGCACCGTGCGCGCGTAATGCCCCGTGCAGAAACAGTCGTACTGAATGCCCATGTCCTGCACGCCCCGCAGCAGCGCGCCGAATTTGATGAAACTGTTGCAGCGCACGCAGGGATTGGGCGTCCGCCCCGCGCGGTATTCCGCCTTAAAATAGTCAAGCACCAGCCGCTGATAGTCGTCTTTTACGTCGATGACGTGATAGTCGATGCCCCGCTCCGCGCAGAACGCCCTGCACGCCTCGATGTCCTCGGCCTCGTCCGGCCCGTAGCACGAGCCTTTGAGCTTCCGTCCGTCCGGCAGGGGCGGCAGGTCGCCCTTCCACAACGCCATCGTCACGCCGATGACCCTGCACCCGCGCTCCTGCAACAGCGCCGCCACGAGCGTGGAGTCAACGCCGCCGCTCATGCCGACCAGAACCGTATCGCCCGCCCGGGGCTGTTCAATTTCCGTGTACTGCACGGGGTCAGTATATCAGAACAACTGCCGTTCCACAACCACGGGCTTCTGCTGGCTCATCGTGTCGCGGATACAGCGCAGGAACACTTCCATGCAGACGCGGGCATCGTCGCAGGCACGGTGCGCCGCCGTCACCGCAATGCCGAACTGCGCCGCAAGCGCCTGCAACTTCCAGTGCCCGTTTTCGGGATATGCCCAGCGGCTTAAAGCAAGCGTGTCGATTGCCTGATGGGTCAGCGCGAGCAGCCCGCAGCGTTTCAGTGCCGCGTCGGTGAATTTGATGTCGAACAGCGCGTTGTGCGCGACAAGCACACAGCCGTCCGCAAAGCGCAGGAAATCGGGCAGGACGGCAGCGATGTCCGGCGCGTCCCGCACCATGTCGTCGGTGATATGGGAAACCTGCTGGCACACGGGCGGCAGGGGAATGCCGGGGTTGACCAGCGTGTTGAACGTGTCAAGCACGCCGTCCTTGGTGAATTTGACTGCCCCCAGCTCGATGATGTGGTCGTACTGGGGGAACAGTCCCGTCGTCTCAGTGTCGAACGCGCAGAAGACCGTACCGCCCTGCAACAGGCGGTACAGCCGACTGAAATCCCTGAGCAGCTTAGTTCGCGGCATCAAGGATTGCTTTGATTTCCGCGGCAATCTTGTCGCAGAGCACGCCCGCTTCCTTGCGCGCCGCATCAAGCCCCGCGTCGTTCCCGCCCGCGACCGGCGTGCGGCTGTTGATGTAGAACTTGATTTTCGGCTCGGTTCCGCTCGGGCGCGCGCTCACAATCGTGCCGCCGTCCAGGAAGAACTGGAGCACGTTGCTCTTGGGGAAGGGCAGCGGCGTCTTCTTGCCCGCGTCCGCCGGGTCAAACTCCACCTGCGTGCCGATGTCGCGGATTTTGAGCACGGTCTTCCCGCCGAGCGTCTTCAAGCCTTCGGTGCGCAGTTTGGTCATAATGCCGTCCATGACCGTCTTTCCGCTCGCGCCGGGGAAATACTGGCTTATCGAGCGGTCCTCAAAGTAGCCGTACTCCTTGTACATGTCGTTCAGGTGGTCAAGCAGGCTGATGCCCTTGCTGCGCCAGTAGAGCGTCATCTCCGAGCACATAGCCGCCGCGGAAACGCCGTCCTTGTCCATCACCTCTTTCTCGACCTTGTAGCCGTAGCTCTCCTCCAGGCCGAACACGTAGCTCTTGCTGCCGTCCTTCTCGAACTCGTCCTCAATCGCGGCAATCCACTTGAAGCCCGTCAGGCACTCAAGCAGCTCCACGCCGTATTTCTGGCAGATGGCATCCACGAACGGGCTGGTGACGATGGAGCGGATGCAGGCGGGATTCTTGGGCATGCCCCTTTCCTTGTGGCTCAGCAGCACGTACTCGCACAGCAGCGCGCCCATCTGGTTGCCGCTCACCAGCACGAACTTGCCGTCCTTGTCCGGGAACGCCGTGCCGAAGCGGTCCGCGTCGGGGTCGGTCGCCATCACCACGTCCGCCTTCTCCTTCTCGCCGAGCGCGACCGCCAGTTTGAGCGCGGGCGCTTCCTCGGGGTTCGGCTTGTCCGCCGTGGGGAAATTGCCGTCCGGCTCGCGCTGCTCGGGCACGGTGATGACCTTCAGCCCCAGGTCGCCCAGGACTTTCTCCACGTGCATCGCGCCCGTGCCGTGCAGCGGCGTGTAGACGATTTTGACTTCCTTCGCCTTCTCGCGAATCAAGTCCGGGCGGAACAGCTGCCGCTTGCACATCTCCCAGTATTTCTCGTCGATTTCCTTGTCAATCAGCACGAGCTTGCCGCTGGCGATGGCCTCCTCTTTCGTGACCGACTTGACTTCCGTGACCGCGTTCACTTCCTTTATAATGCCCACGTCGTGCGGCTCGATGACCTGCGCGCCGTTGTCCCAGTACGCCTTGTAGCCGTTGTACTGCTTGGGATTGTGGCTCGCCGTCACGACCACGCCCGTCTGCGCCTTCAGCTCGCGGATGGCGAACGAAAGCTCCGGCGTGGGGCGCAAGCCCGTGAACAGGTACGCCTTGATGCCGTTCGCCGCGAAGATGCGCGCCGTCGCCTCGGCAAACACGTCGCTGTTGTTGCGGCTGTCGTAGGCGACCACCGCGCTCAGCTCGCCCTTTTTCGCCTTCTCGGGGAAGGCCTTTATCACGTAGTTCGCCAAGCCCTGCGTCGCCAGGTTGATTTCAAGCGGGTTCATGCGGTTCGTGCCGCCGCCCATCACGCCGCGCAGGCCGCCCGTCCCGAATTCGAGCGACTGGAAGAAGCGGTCCTCCAGCTCCTTCATGTCCTCCTTGGCGACCAGCTCCTCCACTTCCTTGCGGAACTTCTCGTCCTTCTCTTCGGCAATGTATTTCTTTGCCCGTTCCAGAATCTCTGCCTTCTCCATACGTACTCCTCCGGCCGTCAGTTCTGCCCTGCTTCGCTTCCCGCGACCGTATATTCCTTGTCCGCCTGAGCGAGCATCTCCGCTTCCCAGCCCAGCAGACTTTTTTCCTTTTTCGTGTCCGTGCCCTTCACGTCGCACAGGATGCGGAAGACCGGCTCGGTGCCGCTGCTGCGCATCCACATAAAGGCGACCGGCTGCGTCCGCTCGTCATAGAAGATGATTTTCAGCCCGCCGCTCCCGCTCGCGCCGAAATCGCCGATGCCGCGCCGCTCCTTCGTGCCGTTGGTGGCGACCGCCTCATACGCGCAGATGCCGTACCGCCTGAGCAGGCTCGCGCGCTTTTTCTGCCACTCCTGCTCAAAGACACGCTGAAAACGGCGTTTGAGCACCGCGCAGTTCTGCGTGGCGACGTGCCGCACCGCCCGCGCCTCGCTCACCCCCGTGGTCACGTAGGCGGGAAGCGTGGCAATCACGTCGGCGAGCGTAAAGTCGTCCGTGTATGCGTCCAGCTGATTGCTCGCCGCGCACCACAGGTGGAACAGCCCCTTGCGGTCGCCCGAGTCGCGCAGCACGAGCAGCTTGATGAGCGCGAACAGCGTGTTGAGCGGGTCGCGCACCGCCGCCGGATGCGTGATGTTCCCGCCGTTCGAGCCTTCGCCCAGAATCGGCACGACGTAGCCCTGCGCGCGCTTCTCCCGCGCAAGGCCGACCACGTTCGCCTCGCCCACCTCCGCCCGGAACACCTGCGCCCCGAACGCGGCGGCAATCTCCTCAATGCGGCGGGAGGTCGGCCCGTTCACCGCGACGGCAAGCCGCTGCGCGCGCGGGGTCTCCGCCTCGCTCTTGCTCTGCATTGCCTTTGCGAGCAGCCCGTGCGCGGGAAGCCCGCCGTTCTTATACGTGGCGTAGGCAAGCTCGCTCAGCACCGCAAGCGCGAACACCTCCTGCGCCCCCAGCACCTCCGCCCTGCCCGTCCGCTCGTTCCAGTAGACGACGTTCCCGCGGTCGCCGTCGCAGTCGGGCATATAGCCGAGCAGCGCGTCCGTCCTGCCGTCCCGGTGCAGGCGGTTCATCCTGCGCGCGCAGTGAACGAGGTTCTCCGGCTCGGGGATAATCGCGTGCGCGATACTGCCCGCCCTGTCGTTCATCGCGTAGAACGAGATGCCGCAGTCCGCGAAGAACGCCGCGTCCACCGAGCGCGCGCGCGCCGACCCGTTCATGTCGCAGACGACCCCGAGCGGACGGCGGGCGACGCTCTCGCGGATATGCGCGAACAGCCCGTCCTGCACGTCCCGCCGCTCGTCCGCGGCAATCGTCCGCTTGGCAAAGGCGCGGTACGCCGCCGCCGCCTCCCGCTTGACCGCCTCCTGCTCGGCATAAGTCCAGGCAAGCCGCGCGGCAGGACACCGCCCCATGAGCGTGATGGCATACTGAATCGCCTGCGGGTCGGCGCAGCGCTCCTCAAAGGCGGCGACCAGCGCCGCGTTCTCGTCGCGGTCAAGCACGCCGCCGTCGTCAAAACCGAATTTTATGCCGTTGTGACCGATAGGATTGTGGCTCGCGGAGACATACACAAAACCGTCAAAGCCGCGCGCATACGCCATGATTTCCGGCGCGGCGATAATACCCGCATAACTGACGGCGACCGAATGCGCCAGAAGCGCGCGCAGCATGGCATCCGCAATGGCAGGCCCCGTCGGCCGCGCGTCCGTCCCCACCACCACGGACGGAGCGTCCGCCCCCCGTGCCTTCAGGCGGCAGGCGAACACATCGGCGGCAAGCGCGGCAAGCACCGTGTCGTCCGCGCTGATATGGCTGCCAGCATCCGCCTCGTCCCCCGAAAGCGCGAACACCTTTCTCCAGCCCGAAGCCGACGTAATCATCCCGTGGTTCATAACGCTATCATTTTACCACGCTTCCGCGCGAAACACAATGAAAAAATTGCGGCGCAGGGAACGGGGCGACGTGATGCACAGGTCTCGTCAGCGTTGTCCACAACTCTAGTTGATGTTTCGTAGCACATCAGTTAATGTGTCGCATCACATCAGTTAATGTGTCGCATCATATCAGTTAATATGTCGCATCA
>JAFLSP010000072.1 GCA_022510885.1 Treponema sp.
TATGGACTTTTTCCTGCCGCGGCGGTATTATTGTTTGTATGAGTCAGTTTTCAGTTACGGGGATGAGTTGCGCGGCGTGCGTGGCGCGGGTTGAGAAGGCGGTCGGCAAGGTGGCGGGCGTTTCGTCCTGCACGGTGTCGCTGCTCACGCATTCGATGTCGGTGGAGGGAAGCGCGTCTGCCCAGAGCGTCATTGCGGCGGTGGAGGGGGCGGGCTACGGCGCGGCGGTGCTGGGCGGCGCAGGGCAGGACGCTTCGCGCGGCTCGCTGGCGGAAAAGGCGGCGCTGCTCCGCGACCAGGACACGCCCGCGCTCAAAAAACGGCTCGTCTGGTCGGTCGGCTTTCTGCTCGTGCTGATGTACCTTTCCATGGGACACATGATGCTCGGCTTTCCGCTTCCGCCTTTTTTGGACGGAAACCACATCGCCATGGGGCTTGCGCAGTTGCTGCTTGCGGCGGCGGTCATGGTCATCAACCAGCGTTTTTTCGTGAGCGGCACGAAGTCGCTCCTGCACGGCGCGCCCAACATGGACACGCTTGTCGCGCTCGGCTCGGGCGTTTCCTTCGCGTACAGCGTGGCGGTGCTGTTCGGCATGACGGCGGCGGAACTTGCGGGCGACAACGCGGGCGTGATGCGCGCGATGGACGATTTCTATTTTGAGGGCGCGGCGACGATTCTCACGTTCATCACGGTGGGCAAGCTGCTGGAGTCGCTTTCCAAGGGCAGGACGACGGACGCGCTCAAAGGGCTGCTCGCGCTTGCGCCCAAGACGGCGGTGCTTGAAATCGACGGAAAAGAGCAAGTTGTTTCTATTGATAAGGTGAATATCGGGGACATCTTTGTGGTGCGCCCCGGCGAGCATGTTCCGGTGGACGGCGTGGTGATTGAGGGCGCGTCCGCGGTGAACGAGAGCGCGCTCACGGGCGAGAGCGTTCCCGTGGACAAGGCGGCGGGCGACCCGGTGAGCGCGGCGACGGTGAACCAGTCGGGCTTCATCAAGTGCCGGGCGACGCGCGTGGGCGAGGACACGACGCTGTCCCAAATCATTCAGATGGTGAGCGACGCGGCGGCGACCAAGGCACCGATTGCGAAAATCGCCGACCGGGTTTCGGGCGTGTTCGTTCCGGCGGTCATGCTGGTTGCGCTCGTGACGGCGGTCATCTGGCTTGCGGTGGGCGCGTCGTTCGGCTTTGCGGTCAGCCGGGGCATTGCGGTGCTCGTGATTGGCTGCCCCTGCGCGCTCGGCCTTGCCACCCCCGTGGCGATTATGGTGGGAAACGGCGTGGGCGCGAAGAACGGCATTCTGTTCAAGACGGCGGCGGCGCTGGAGTCGGCGGGCAGGACGAAGATTGTCGCGCTGGACAAGACCGGCACGATTACGCGCGGCGAGCCTGCGGTGACGGACATCGTTCCGGTTGGCGTGAGCGAGGCGGACTTGTTGCAGCTCGCGCTGAACGCGGAGCACAAAAGCGAGCATCCGCTGGCAAAGGCGGTGGTCGCGCGCGCGGTGCAGGCGGGGCTGTCGGCACAGGCGGCGGAGGATTTTTCCGCGCTCCCCGGCAACGGCGTGACGGCGACCTGCGGCGGAAAGAAAATCGTGGGCGGCAGCGTCGCGTTCATCGGCGCGCAAGCGGAGATTCCTGCGGAGGCGCGCGCGCGCGCGGACGATTTTGCCGCGCAGGGAAAGACACCGCTTGCGTTCGCGGCGGACGGCGCGTTCGTCGGGCTGATTGCGGTCGCCGATGTCATCAAGCCGGATTCCGCGCAGGCGGTGCGCGAGCTTAAGGCAATGGGAATCCGCACGGTCATGCTGACGGGCGACAACGAGCGCACGGCGCGGGCAATCGGCGCGCAGGCGGGAACGGACGCGGTGATTGCGGGCGTGCTTCCCGACGGCAAGGAGAACGCGGTGCGGCAGTTGCAGGCAAGCGGCAAGGTGGCGATGGTGGGCGACGGCATCAACGACGCTCCCGCGCTCACGCGGGCGGACACGGGCATCGCCATCGGCGCGGGCACGGACATTGCGATTGATGCCGCCGACGTGGTGCTGATGCACGGCAGCCTTCTGGACGTTGCCGCCGCCATCCGCCTGAGCCGCGCGGTGCTCCGCAATATCCACCAGAATTTGTTTTGGGCGTTTTTCTACAACGCGCTGCTCATTCCCGTGGCGGCGGGCGCGTACTACAAGGCCTTTGCCCTTGCGCTCAGTCCCATGCTGGGCGCGGCGGCGATGAGCCTTTCGAGCTTCTGCGTGGTGACGAACGCGCTGCGGCTCAATCTTGCACGGATAAAACCAAGGAAAAGCAAGGAGAAAGCGATGACAAGGACGCTTAAAGTTGACGGCATGATGTGCGCTCACTGCGAGATGCACGTGAAAAAGGCGTTGGAGGCACTTGACGGCGTTGCGGCGGCGACGGCTGACCACACGAGCGGCACGGTGACCGTCACGCTGACCGCCGCCGTTGCGGACGAGGCATTTGCCAAAGCGATAAGCGACGCGGGCTACACGCTCGTGCGCTGACGCGATGCGCGCGAGGGGAACGGTTTTCCCCTCGCTGATTGCCGTGCGTCAACGTGCCGCTTCGTAAATGGCGCGCATATCCGCTTCGTGCAGGACTTTCGCGCTGCCAAGATTATCGCCCGTGGTGATGGCGCATTTTCGGGCAAGTTCGGCAATCTGCGCGTCGGTGGGGGCGATGCCCAGTTCGCGCATATTCGTGGGCATCTGAATCTGGCGGAAGAAGGCTTCCGTCGCTTCAATGCCTTTGAGCGCGATGTCCTCGTCCGTGCCGTCGTCGGCGACCTGCCACACGGCGCGCGCGAATTTTTTGAAGCGCGGCAGACAATCCTTGTATACGTAGCGCGCCCACGTTCCCCACAGGGCGGCAAGCCCCGCGCCGTGCGCCACGTCGAACATGCCGCCCAGCTCATGCTCCAGGCGGTGCGTGGCAAAGTCGTTGCCGCCGTTCCCGCAGCCGGTCAGGTCGTTGTGGCTCAGGCTGCTTGCCCACATGATTTCGGCGCGCGCGTCGTAGTCGGCGGGATTCCGCTCCAGGATGAGCGCGTTGCGGACGACGCTGCGCATGAGCGCCTCGGCAATGCTGTCGGTGATGTCCATGTTGCCGCCGTTCGTGAAGTAGCGTTCCATGGTGTGCATGAGGATGTCGGCGCAGCCGCAGCGCGTCTGGTACGGCGGCAGGCTCATCGTCAGCTCGGGGTTCATAATCGCGAAGCGGGGGCGGCAGGTGTCGGAGTTCGAGCCGCGTTTTTTCCAGCCGTCCTCGTTGGTGATGACCGCGCTGTTGCTCATCTCGCTGCCGGCGGCGGCGATGGTCAGCACCACGCCAATCGGAAGGCAGGCGGTCGGCTGGCGTTTTTTCTCGAAGATGTCCCACACATCAAAGTCGTTGGCGCAGCCGTAGCCGATTGCCTTTGCGCTGTCGATGACGGAGCCGCCGCCCACGGCGAGCAGGAAATCCACGCCCTCACGCTTGCACAGCGCGATGCCCTCGCGCACGAGCGAGAGCCGCGGGTTCGGCACGACCCCGCCCAGCTCCACGTAGGGAACGCGCGCTTCCTCCAGTGATGCCTTGATGCGGTCGAGCAGCCCCGTCTTTTTGACGCTCCCCGACCCGTAGTGCAGCAGCACCTTTTTGCACGCGCAGTCCGCCGTGAGCGTGCCGACCTGCCGCTCCGTTCCCCTGCCGAATATGATTCTGGTGGGCGCATAAAACTGAAAATCGTTCATCGTCGTCTCCTTTTCTATAAGTATATCACGGATTTTTGCGCTTGCATATTTCCCCGCAATGCTATACACTGAAATTCAGATTGACACTTTGGCAAAATTTGTCAAGAACAGGAGCGGACATGGCGAAGAAGTACGCATTTTTGTTCCCCGGACAGGGCGCGCAGGCGCAGGGAATGATGAAAGATGTTTGCGAGGCTTTCCCGGAGGCGCGCAGGGTGATTGACGAGGTTTCCCGGGTGAGCGGCAAGGACGTTCCCGCGCTGCTGTGGGAGACCGAGCAGGCGGAACTGAACCGCAGCGACAACAGCCAGCTGGCGATTACGGCCGCGAGCCTTGCGGTCATGGCGGCACTCAAGTCCAAGGGAATCGAGCCGAGCGCGGCGATGGGGTTCAGCCTGGGCGAATTCCCTGCCCTGTACGCGGCGGGCATCCTTTCGTTTGAGGACGTGGTGCGAATCGTCGTGCAGCGCGGCGCGATTATGCAGAAGGTGTGCGAGGACATCGCCGCCGCCAACGAGGGACACGCGCCGGGAATGACCGCAGTGCTCGGCCTGCCGCCGGAAAAGGTGGAGGAAGTGGCGAAGAGCGTGCCGGGCGCGTATGCGGCGAACATGAACAGCGTCAAGCAGACGGTCGTCAGCGGCACGTTCGACGGCCTTGCGGCGGTTGAGGCGGCGGCAAAGGCGGCGGGCGCGAAGCGGGCGATTCGGCTTGCGGTCGCAGGTCCCTTCCATTCGCCGCTCATGCAGGCGGCGGCGGACGAATTCAAGGTCGCGCTTGAGCCGTATACGTTCAGCGACCCGGGCATTCCGCTGTTCAGCAACGTGACGGGGGCGCGGGTGAGCGCGGGCGCGGCGGCAAAGGCGAGCGCCGTTGACCACCTGACCAATCCCGTGCGCTGGACGGACGAGGAAAAAGTGCTTGCCGACCTGATTGCCGCCGACAAGGACAGCGAGTGGGTGATTCTGGAGGTCGGGCCGGGCAAGGTGCTGAGCGGCCTGTGGGCTCAGACGGCGCTGGGCGAAACCTTGCCCTGCACGCCGGTCAACACGGCGGAAGCGATTGGCGCGCTGTAAGGAGATGGAAATGTTGTTGAAGCAGAAAAAAGCCTTGGTCACCGGGTCGTCACGCGGCATCGGGCGGGCTATTGTGGAGTCGTTCTTGAAAAACGGCGCGGAAGTGTGGGGCCTGTGCTCCAAGCCGAGCGCGTCAAAGGGCGATTTGGAGCGCATCGCGGCGGAGAACGGCGTGGCTTTCCATGAAGTGTGCGCGGACGTGGGCAACGCCGAGCTGGTGACGGCGGCGGTGAAGGAGTCGCTCGCGGCGGCGGGCGGCTTTGACGTGCTGGTGAACAACGCGGGCATCACGCGCGACACGCTCAGTTTCCGCATGAAAAAAGAGGACTGGGACGACGTGCTGCGCGTCAACCTGACGAGCGTCTTCTTGATTACGCAGATTGTCTCGAACGACATGATTCGGCGCAAGAGCGGGTCTATCATCAATATGTCGAGCATCGTGGGGCTGCACGGGCAGGGCGGTCAGGTGAACTACGCGGCGAGCAAGGGCGGGCTGATTGCCTACAGCAAGAGCCTTGCAAAGGAAGTGGGCAGCCGCGGCGTTCGCGTCAACTGCATCGCGCCGGGCTTCATCGAGACCGACATGACGGCGGTGCTCAAGGAAGACCTGAAGAAAACCTGGATTGACACGATTCCGCTCAAGCGCGCGGGCGTTGCGGAGGACGTGGCGAATGCGGCTCTGTTCCTTGCCAGCGACCTGAGCACCTACGTCACTGCGCAGGTGATTGGCGTTGACGGCGGCATGGGAGCCTGAGACCAGCAGAGGACGCGCCGGCGGCGTGGTCAGATTTTTTAGTATGGAGTGTATATGAGAAGAGTTGTTGTTACGGGACTGGGCTGTGTTTCCCCGGTGGGAAACAGCGTGGACGAGACTTGGGCTGCCATCCGCGCGGGAAAAAGCGGCATCGGCACGATTACGCATTACGACAATGCGAATTTCAAGGTGAAGTATGCCGCCGAGGTCAAGAATTTCAATCCGGCGGACTACATGGACGCTTCGTCGGCACGGAAAATGGCGCTGTACTCGCAGTACGCGGTGGCGGCGGCAAAAATGGCGCTGGACGATTCCGGGCTGACGGGAAAGGCGGACGTGCTGGAGAACACGGCGGTGTACCTTGGCGTGGGCATCGGCGGCTTGGAAGTGACCGAAAGCACGATGAAGGCGTATTTTGACTCGAACCAGACGCGCATGCCGCCGCTCACCATCCCGGAGCTGATTCCGAACGAGGGCGCGGGGAACATTTCCATCGCGTTCGGCCTGCACGGGGCGACGCACACGGTCGCGACGGCCTGCGCGTCCGGCACGGACGCAATCGGCAACGCGCTCGACCAAATCCGCAGCGGGCGGTATGACGTGATTCTGTCCGGCGGCGCGGAATGCACGCAGTGCGGCTACGCGAACCTCGGCTTCCAGATGCTGCACGCGCTGTCAAGCAAGTGGGCGGACGACCCGGCGAAAGCGAGCCGCCCCTTCGACAAGCAGCGCGACGGCTTTGTCATGGGCGAGGGCGCGACGATTCTGGTGCTTGAGGAGTACGAGCACGCGAAGGCGCGCGGCGCGAAAATCTACGCGGAGGTGGCGGGCTACGGCGCGTCGAGCGACGGCTACCACCTGACCGCGCCGAACCCCGACGGCATCACGGGCGCAAAGTGCATGACGATTGCGATGAAGGACGCGGGCATCAAGCCCGAGGACGTGACCTACTACAACGCGCACGGCACCTCAACCAAGCTGAACGACAGCGGCGAGACCAAGATGCTGCACATCGCGTTCGGCGAGGCGGCGAAAAAGCTGCGCATCTCCTCAACCAAGTCGATGACGGGACACTGCCTGGGCAACGCGGGCAGCCTTGAGGCGATGATTTGCGTCAAGGCGATTCACGATTCGTACATTCCCGCGACGATTAACCTGGACGAGGTGGACGTTGAGGGCGGCTGCGACCTGGACTACACGCCGAACAAGGGCGTGGAGATGCCGGTGGACGTGGCGATGAGCGCGAATTTCGGCTTTGGCGGGCACAACGGCTGCCTCGTGTTCAAGAAGGTGCAGTAAATGGCAGAAGCGTTTACCGACATCGAAAGCCTGCTGCCGCACCGCAAGCCCTTCCTGTTCGTGGACAGCATCGACCGCTACGACGACGGCGGGTGCGAGTGCCGGCGCACTTTCACGGACGATGATTTTTTCTTTAAGGGGCATTTCCCCGCGTATCCCGTCGTGCCGGGCGTCATCCTGATTGAGACGATGGCGCAGGGCGGCGGCGCGGCGCTTTCCTTGCAGAAAAAATTTGACGAGGGAAGCCTGTTCTTCCTTGCCACCGTGAACAACGTCAAGTTCAAGCATCAGGTGCGCCCCGGCGACACGGTGCGCATGGAAATCGTGAACAAGCGCTGCACCAAGAACATGGTCGTGCAGGAAGGCAAGGCCTTTGTGGGCGACACGCTGTGCGCGCAGGCGGAATGGATGTGCCTGGTGGGCAAGGGCAATTAGTCGTGGTCTTTTGAGAGAGAAAATACTTGAAAGGGAAAGCGAGCCTTTTTGTGAAGGATTCGCTTTCCCTTTTGTCGCAAAAATCCATGTATTCTTATAGAAAAATCTTGTGATATTTGCTACGATAAAAACACTTTATTTTATGTCCGTGCGAAATGGCGGCGAAAACGGGGATTGTTGGTTATGGCTCAGGCACACATAACAGTGACAGCGAAAAGCATACTCGATTACGGTGTCTTTGTGTCGGCGACGGGCGCAACCATACAAAAACAGACAAATGTGTCGGACGGGCGGAATGATGCGCCGGTGCATACTGCCGCCACGAGCCCGTCAGAATATGACGGTTTAGTCTCTGCTCCGCCCAAAACAGAAAAACCATCGCCTGTTGCGCAACCTTCGGCAGTAGAGCAGCCGTCTGCTATAGAGCCAACAGACTTTGAACTGGAAGAGAATTTCCCCGCGCCCGTGCCGGACGAAACCGAAATCCGCAGCATGCTTGCGCAGGATAGGGACATACTCCAGCAGGAAAAAAAGCGCATCAAGCAGCTTAAAAAAGAGGAAGCGAAAGCGGCTAGGCAGAAAGCGCGGGAAAGCAGAATCCTCAATCCCATCGGTCTGAAAATGATGGTGATTATTTCGGTGCTATTGCTTGCTGCGGTGGGAGGCGTTACCTACGTCGTCTCCTATTTTATGACAGGTGACATCCGCACAAGTGCCGAAGAAAACAATCTTGCCATTAACACCCGCACGGCGGCTTCCGTGGAAAACCACATCAATACGACGATTTCGGGCGTGGGTATGTACCTTGACTTGCTCAAGACGGCGGGTGAGAATGACATCGAGGTGCGCGCGATGACGGCGATGTTCTTTGACCGCAACAAGGATATTGTGGCGGTGTATCTGCCGGCTTCGGACACGTTGTATACGAGTAACGCTTTTTTGCTGTCGCGTGAGATTCAGCAGGAGACGGTGCGTGCGTATATGCAACAGGAAACGGATGCGGTAGACCGTGTTCGTGGCGGTGCGTTTGAGCTACTGAATGCGTCGCCGTTTTTCTCCGTGCCAATGCTTGCATTGTTTTATCCCATTTTTTACGACGGGGAAGATGTGACTGTTGGTGTGTTGTTTTCTGCCGATGAGTTGGGCGAGACGTTTTCTTCGAGCAATGTTAATCAGTCGTTTTTCGTAAATAATGCTGGTACGGTTTTGATGCATGGCGACATGACCTTGCAGATGGCGGGCACGGATGAAAGCGAAAATCCGCTCGTGCAGACAATGATGCAGAGCGAGCTGAGCGG
>JAFLSP010000073.1 GCA_022510885.1 Treponema sp.
CGCAGGAAATCAGGCGGCGCGACCCCAAGGCCTTCGTGAACATCTTGCAGTCAAAAGGAATCCTCGGACGCTTCTTTGTCAGGATGAAGGAGTGAGGCGTGCAAAGATGTTTCTGAAAAACGTGCTTGCTTTATGCATGTGGCGCGTATAAAATAGAATTGTGGAACGAAATAAGGATTTTGTCTATCTTGATACGTTCGTGTGGGATACGGCAAAAAATGAACACAACATAGCCAATCATGAAGGCTTATCATTTGAGATGGCTTCCCGCGTGTTCGGCGACCCGATGCTCTATGAGGATTTTGACTGGTTGCATTCCGAAGAAGAGCATCGGGAAAAATACATCGGGCGGATAGACGGGCTTTATATCACAAGCGTGATTGCCACTGACAGGGGAAAACTGATACGGATTATAAGTGCGCGGCGGGCAACGCCGAAGGAGATTCAGCTGTATGAAGAAAACGCAAAGAGAATACAAGGTCATTGATTTTCCTCCGCTGACTGCCGAGGAGCGGGCGATACTGGAAGAAATGGCAAGCCGACCGACAAGCGAGATAAACTGCGACGACATCCCGGACAGCGCGCCGAACAGCAAAGGGGATTTCTATTACATTCAGCCGGTGGAGATGCCCAAGACGGACATCCGCGCAAAGATAGACAGCGACAACCTTGCGTGGCTTAAACAGGCTGGCAGAGGCTATCAGAAGCGGCTGAACAGCGTTCTGCGCTGGGCGCGACAGAACAACTGTCCGATTGCCACGCTGTAAGCACTGCTGTAGCGTTGTGCGGTGGGAACCCCGGTTCTTGCTCAAAGCGAGTCGATGACGGTCTTCATGCGGTCGGCGACGGATTCCCAGGAATATTCTTTGAGGTAGTGCTCGCGGTGCGACAGCACGTACTGCCGTATCTGTTCATCTTTGAGCAGGCGCAGCATTTTGTCCGCCAGTTCCTCGGGGTCGTCTTTTTCCAGCAGGCAGCCGCTCTTGCCGTTTTCGATGAAGTAGGGCATCTCGTAGCAGTTCCGTCCGATGCACGGCAGTCCGAAGACGAACGCTTCCGCAAAGACAAGCCCATAAGCCTCGAAATATGATGGCATACAGAAAATATCGCAGGTGTTGTACAGTTCGGCGCAACGGCTGTAGGGCACGTCTCCCAAAAAATGATAGCCGTCCGCAGGACGCTCGATGGGGTCTGATTTCGGGCCGGCGACGTACAGTTCGACGTTCTCGCCGCGCTCACGCAGGAAATCAGGCGGCGCGACCCCAAGGCCTTCGTGAACATCTTGCAGTCAAAAGGAATCCTCGGACGCTTCTTTGTCAGGATGAAAGAGTGAGGCGGCGGAAGCCTCCCGCCGCTTGAGCCACCTGCCGCGCTTGAGCCGTATCAAGAAGATGATTCCCCGGAAGCACAGTTCCGCCGCCATGGCAATCCACGCGCCGCTCAGCCCCAGCCGCGGGGTGAGGAAGGCGGAGAGGGAGAGCCGCACGCCCCACATGCTCACGAGGTTCATAATGCCGGGTACGAAGGTGTCGCCCGCGCCGCGCAGCGCGCCGGAGACGACGATGGACGCGGCATAGAAGGCTTCCGCCCACAGTTCGATGCGCAGGACGCGCACGCCGAGCGTCTGCACGGCGGGGTCGGGCGTGAGGAAGCGGAACACGGCGGGGCAGAGCGCGTACATGACCAGGCCGATTGCCGCCATGACGCACATGCCCATCGTCACCGTGACCCAGGCGAACCGCTTTGCCAAGTCCGCCCGCCGCGCGCCGATGCTCTGCCCCACGAGCGTGGTCGCCGCCTCGCCGATGCCGTAGCCGGGCATATAGCACAGCGATTCCGCCGTGATGCTGAACGAGTGCGCGGCGATGGCGACCGTCCCCAGGGGCGCGATGATTTTGGTGCTCATCACGTATGCGCCGCACAGCGCGAGTTTCTCAAGCCCCATGGGAACGGAAATGCGCGCCGCCTCGCGCAGGGTCTGCCGCTGCGGAAGCCACCGCCCTGTTCCGCGCACGCTGAGCACGGGCGAGCGGACGCAGGCAAAGTAAGCCGCGGCAACCGTCACGATGACGACCGCGAGCGCGGAGCCGAGCGCCGCGCCGAGCACGCCCAGTCCGCACCCGAAGATGAACAGGACGTTGCCCGCCACGTCGAGCGCGCACATCGCCACGTTCAGGATGCCGGGAACGCGCATCTCGCCGGAGCACTGCATGACGGCGCACAGCAGGAAGAACAGCTGGAACGCGGGGAGCGCGGCGGCAAACACAAAAAAATACGCCGCCGCATCGGGAACGATTGCCGCCTCGCCGCCGAGCCATGCGGGAAGCGCGCCGCTGACCGCCATGCCCGCCGCCGCCAGCGCGAGCGAGAACAGCGCGCACACGACGATTGCCTGCCGCAAGATAGCCCGCGCCCGCTGCTTTTCCCCCGCGCCCACCGCCTGCGCCACCTGCACGGCGAATCCCATGCTCATCGCGTCGCACAAGCCGCCGAGCAGCCAGGTGCTTGACGCGACCAGCCCGATTGCCGCCGACGCGCGCGCCCCGAGCGAGCCGACCATGGCCGCGTCAATGTACTGCATGATTATCGAAGAAATCTGCGCGAGGATGCCCGGCACGGACAGCCGGCACACGAATCCCAGCTGCCGGCGCAGCGAAAAAGTCTTGTTCTGCGCAAGCAGCGCGGAAAGGTCGAACGGTTCTTTCATCGGTGTGTCCTCGCGTAGAACGCAGGTCGGTGTTTCATCATCACGATGGTAGCAGAAGACGGGAAAAATTGAAATAATCTTAGTGATAGACATAACGCAAAAACTGTCATATAATATAAAAAAGGTTCTTCTGTTATGGGAATGTTAGGCGTTTACGATTATACCGTTGTTTTGACCTATGTCGGCACGATTTTTGCGTTCCTCGGTATGGGCTACGCTGTTGACGGCGGGAAAATGCACCTGTTCACCGCCCTTGTCTGCCTGATGGTCTCCGGCTTCTGCGATATGTTCGACGGCAAAATCGCCTCCACCAAGAAAAACCGCACGACAAAGGAAAAGAAATTCGGCGTGCAGATTGATTCCTTGAGCGACTTGGTGTGCTTCGGCGTGCTGCCGGCGATTTTCGTGTATCAGATGCGTATCGGCAGCAAACTCGAATTCGCCGTGTCCGCCTTCTACCTGCTGTGCGGGCTGATTCGCCTTGCCTATTTCAACGTGGAGGAGGAGGAGCGCGCGAGCCGCACCGACGAGCGGCGCACCGAATTCCGCGGGATGCCGATTACGAGCGCGGCGCTGTGGTTTCCCGGCTTCTACGCGCTCGCGGTGCTGCTGCACCGGCACGTGAGCAGCGCAATCCATCCGAACGTCGTCATTTCCGTGCTTGCGGTGCTCGTGGGCATTGCCTTCATCACGCCGTTCAAGGTAACCAAGCCGGGGCTTGCGGGAAAGACCGTGCTGATTCTGATTGGCGTGCTCGATGTCGCGCTCATGGTGTGGGCGGCGATTTCCATCGGCTGGTTCGAGTAGCGCGTGGGCGGCAACAACGATTCTTCCGTCGCGTTCCTGTACGGCACAAAACTCGGGCGGGTGCTGCTGTGGCTCTTGCTGCGCGGCAACTATTCGGGCATTGCGGCATGGCTGTTCAGGCGGCGGATTTCCGCGCTGTTCATCCCTTCGTTCGTCAAAAAGCACGGCATCGATATGTCGCCGTGGCAGGGGCAGAAGTTCCGCTCCTTTGCCGATTTTTTCATCCGCAAAAAAGACGTTCCGTTTGACGCTGACCCGGCGCACCTGATTAGCCCCTGCGATTCCTGGCTGAGCGTGTATCCCGTCGGTGCGGACGCGGCGTTCGCCATCAAAGGCTCGCGCTACCGGGTGGCGGACCTGCTCGCGGGCGACGAGGAGAACCGCGCGGCGGATTTTACGGACGGCATCTGCCTCGTTTTCCGGCTCTGCCCCACGGACTACCACCGCTACCTGTACATTGACGACGGCTTTCAGGGGAAAAACCATTTCGTCAAGGGCGAGCTGCATTCCGTGCAGCCGGTCTGCGCCGAGCGGTATCCGATTTACACGCTCAACCGCCGGCTGTGGACGCCGCTTGAGACCGAGCATTTCGGCAGGGTCATTCAGACGGAAATCGGCGCGCTCGTGGTGGGCGGCATCGTCAACTATCACGAGGACGTGCGCATGAAGAAAGGCGACGAGATGGGGCGGTTTGAGTTCGCCGGCTCGACGATTACGATGCTCTTCCAGAAGGACCGCATCGCATTGCTGCCGCAGGTTGCGGCGGCGACGGCGGACGGCGCGGAATACAAGGTGCGCGCCGGACAGCAGATTGGCTGCGCGCGCTGAAATATCGTTTGCGTTATTCTCAAATCAGCCTTACAATAAATGGTAAGCACCGGGAATTCCCGGAATTTTGGAGGTATCATGAAAAGGCTTGTGGCGGTATTGGTGAGCGCGGCGTTGGTGCTTGCGTTCGTGGGCTGTAGCAAAAAGTCCGTGGCACGGACGGGCGGCGCGGCGGTCTCGGAGGATTTGCTCGCGGCGGCGCAGGCGGAGGGCGAGCTGACGGTGTACGGCTCATGCGAGGAAGAGTATCTTTCGGCGGCGGTCGCGCATTTTGAGGAACTGTACGGCATCAAGACGCGCTACCAGCGTCTGTCCACGTCCGAAGTCTACACCAAGATTTCCGAGGAGAACGGCAAGCCTTCCGCGGACGTGTGGTTCGGCGGCACGACCGACCCGTACAACGAGGCGGTCGCGGCAGGGCTTTTGGAAAGCTACGCCGCGGCGAACGCGAAAAACCTGCTCGGCGACGACTACAAGGACCCGACCAACTGCTGGTACGGCATCTACAAGGGCATCCTCGGCTTTATGGTGAACGACGAGGAACTTGCCCGTCTGAACCTGACCGCGCCGCAGTCCTGGGACGACCTGCTCAAGCCCGAGTACAAAGGGCTGATTATGCTGTCCAACCCGAACACGGCGGGCACGGCAAAGCTGGTCATCAACACGATGGTGCAGATGAAAGGACACGACGCGGCGATGGCGTATTTCCGGGAGCTGGACAAGAACGTCGCGCAGTACACCAAGTCCGGCTCGGGGCCGTCAAAGATGGTCGGCCCGGGCGAGTGCGTGATTGGCATCGGCTTTTTGCACGACGGCGTGTACCAGATTTTGCAGGGCTACGACAACATCGGGCTGATTATCCCGAGCGACGGCACGTCGTTTGAAATCGGCGCGACGGCAATCTTCAAGGGCGCGCAGCATCCCAACGCCGCCAGGCTGTGGATTGAGTACGCGCTCTCACCCGACTGCGTAAACCTCGCGAAAGAGTCCGGCTCATACCAGTTCTTGGTGCTGAACAACGCGGAGCAGCCGCTGGTCGTCGCGCAGTTCGGGCTTGACATGAACAAGACGATTGACTACGACTTTGAGGACGCGAAGGTGAACAGCGCGAAGTACGTGGAGGATTTCTTCGCCGCGCTGGAAAGCGGTTCGGGCGACAAGTTCCAGAACTGAGGACGGACGGCGGCCGGTGCTGCCGGTCGCCGTTTCGTCTTATCCCGCAAAGACGCAATTAAAAATCTCCCGGAAGAAGGAACGACATGGCGACGACGCAGGGCGCGCGGCTTGAGCGCAGGAAATTTTTTGCGGACCCCGTTATGGTCACGATGATTGGGGTGCTGCTGGTGTTTTTGACGCTGTTCATTCTGTATCCGCTTCTCATGGTGCTGATTGACAGTTTTTTCAACGAGGGCAGGGTGACGCTGGACGTGTTCCGGCGCATCCTGAATTTAAAGCGCTTCCGCACGGCGTTCACGAACACGCTCGTGCTCGGCTTCATCACGGGGATATGCTCCACGGCGGTCGGGCTGCTGTTCGCCTACGTGGAGGTGTACGTCAGGCTGCGCAGCCGGGTGCTTTCCGCGCTGTTCAGGCTGGTCTCCATGCTGCCGATTGTCTCGCCGCCCTTCGTGCTCTCGCTTTCCATGATTATGCTGTTCGGGCGCAGCGGCATCATCACGCGCTCGCTGCTGCACATCTACGACAGCAACGTGTACGGGCTGAAAGGCATCGCCATCGTGCAGGTGCTGACCTTCTTTCCCGTCTGCTACCTGATGCTGCGCGGGCTGCTCAAGAACATCGACCCCTCGCTTGAGGAGGCGGCGCGGGACATGGGCGCGAGCCGCTTCAAGGTCTTTTGCAGCGTCACGCTCCCGCTCATGCTGCCGGGCCTGGGCAACGCCTTTCTGGTCACGTTCATCGAGTCCGTGGCGGACTTTGCGAACCCCATGCTGATTGGCGGCTCCTATGACACGCTCGCCACGACGATTTACTTGCAGGTGACGGGCGCGTATGACGCGACGGGCGCGGCGGCGATGAGCGTGGTGCTGCTCTCGCTCACGGTCGTGCTGTTCCTGATTCAGAAGTATTACCTTGAGGCGAAGACCGCCGCCACGCTGAGCGGCAAGGCGACGCGGCAGCGGATGCTGATTGAGGACAATTCCGTCCGCTATCCGCTGTCGCTGTTCTGCGGCCTCGCGTCGGCGTTC
This sequence comes from Treponema sp., assembly GCA_022510885.1. GTDB lineage: Bacteria > Spirochaetota > Spirochaetia > Treponematales > Treponemataceae > Treponema_D. The sequence continues at coordinate 6,550 of JAFLSP010000073.1, forward strand.
GTCCTGCTCATGTACATCATGGTGCCGATTGGCGCGCTGTTCACGCTGTGGGGACGCAACTACCACCTGACGCTCAAGTGGTTCAACTATATGTTCCGCACCTCGGGGCTGAAGGCGTTCAAGGACTCGTTCACGCTCTCGCTCATCGCCGCGCCGCTGACGGCGTTCCTGTCGATGGTCATCTCGTACCTCGTGGTCAAAAAGAAGTTCAAGGCAAAGGGCTTCATCGAGTTCATCTCGATGCTCGCGATGGCGGTGCCGGGGACGGTGCTCGGCATCGGCTACATCCGCGGCTTTGCCAACGGGCTGTTCCGCACGGGCGCGATGAGCGGGCTGTACGGCACGGGGCTGATTCTGGTCATCGTGTTCATCGTGCGCTCGCTTCCCACGGGAACGCGCAGCGGCATCTCGGCGCTGCGGCAGATTGACAAATCAATAGAAGAAAGCGCGTATGACATGGGCGCAGGCTCGGGGCGCGTGTTCATGACGGTGACGCTCCCGCTCATCCGCGACTCGTTTTTCAGCGGGCTGGTGACGGCCTTCGTGCGCTCGATTACGGCGATTTCGGCAATCATCCTGCTGGTCACGCCGCAGTACCTGCTCATCACCTGCCAAATCAACGAGCAGGCGGAGAAGGGCAGCTACGGCATCGCCTGCGCCTACGCCACCGTGCTGATTGTCATCACCTACGGCTCGGTGCTGGTGATGAACGCGCTCATTTCATATCTGGGCAGAAGCCGCCCCATAAAGTACAAGTAACGCGGCGCGATAAGGAGTAAGCAATGAAAGAGAAGAAAGGCGTCAGGCTGGAGCATATCTCGAAAATCTACCAGGACCCCAAGACGGGCAGCGACTTCTACGCAGTGCAGGACACCACGCTCGAAATCAAGCCGGGCAGTTTCGTCACGCTGCTCGGGCCGAGCGGCTGCGGCAAGACGACCACGCTGCGCATGATTGCGGGATTTGAAAGCCCCGACGAGGGCGAGATTTACCTGGGCGACGAGGCGATTAACGCGCTGCCGCCGAACAAGCGCGACACGGCGATGGTCTTCCAGAGCTACGCGCTGCTGCCGCACTACAACGTCTTCGACAACGTTGCCTACGGGCTGAGAATCCGCAAGATGCCCAAGGCGCAGATTGAGGAGAAGGTGCTTTCCATGCTCAGGCTGGTGGAGATGGACGGCATGGAGACGCGCATGACCAACCAGCTTTCCGGCGGCCAGCAGCAGCGGGTCGCGCTTGCCCGCGCGCTCGTCATGGAGCCGGGCGTGCTGCTGTTCGACGAGCCGCTCTCCAACCTGGACGCAAAACTGCGCGTGACGATGCGCACGGAAATCCGCAAGATTCAGCAGAAAGTCGGCATCACCGCCATCTACGTGACCCACGACCAGAGCGAGGCGATGAGCATCTCCGACCAGATTATCATCATGAGCAAAGGCAGGGTGGAGCAGATTGGCTCGCCGCGCGAGGTCTACTACCGCCCCAAAAACAAATTCGTGGCGGACTTCATCGGCGAGGCGAATTTTCTGGACGCGACGGTCGTCTCGTCGGCGGGCGGCACGGCGGCGATTGACGTGAACGGCGAGCGGCTCGACGTGCAGGATTACGTCGGCGCGAACGCGGGCGACACGGTGTCGCTCGTCCTCCGCCCCGAGAACGTCCGGCTTGCCGACGCGGGCAAACTGCAAGGCACGGTCACGCTCTCCACCTTCATGGGCGCGTACCAGTTCTATCAGGTGGACGTGGGCGGCAAGGAAATCCAGATTACCGACTACAACCCGGTCGGTCGCAAGACCTACGCCGCCGGCGACACGGCGTTCCTCGACTTTGACGCAAGCGGCGTGTACATTTTGTAGCGCGCCGCGCGATGACGAACAAAGCCGACCTTGCGGTCGGCTTTGCCATTTGTGCGCGCTCCTATTTTAGCGTGATGGTCTCGCCCGGCGCGACCACGAGCAGTCCGTCCGCCGCGAACGACTCCGCGAACGCGCGGTCAAAGGGGTTCTCCTTGTCGTGGGGCAGGTGGTAGGG
>JAFLSP010000074.1 GCA_022510885.1 Treponema sp.
AGTCTTTCACCATGAACAGCGGATTGAATCCTGCGGGAATCGTGAGTTTTTTTTTAATTATCGAACGTTGAGTATATGGTCATAATATCCATGGTCTGTGACAACCACTATCCGTGTGTTGTCACAGACTCGGTTTTCCTTCAGGTAGTCGAAATATGGCTATTGACTAGTTAAAAACCAAACAATCCCTAATCAAGATACGTTTTCCTGTACAGCATCTACACTTGTACTTTTCCAAGTGTAGTACGAACGCGACGGAGTTGCAAGCATTAAACTTGGTCAGCCGCCTTTTGGCGAAGTTCTAGAAGTTCTCGATTCCGTTGACATGGCTCTTGCCACAGGCGAACTCGTTTGTGGAATGGAACACGCGGTAATGCTCGTAGCCGTTGAGTACGAGGCCGTCATACGCCTTCTGGCTGTCCGTGTAAATCGCTGGTTGCTCCAGGATTAGCCTGATGACTGGCATCAGTGACTTCCTGGAACAGTCGGGAACTACCGTCACGAACACCTTCTTCCCGCGTTTGAGTAGACCGAACACAGGCATCTTTCCCATCGCTCTGCCTCCTCGCTCCCCGTGCACCCACCCCCCCCCCCTAAGCCGGACTCGTCAAACTCGTATTCGTCGATTTCTCGCAGGGCTTCGCGGATGCTCTCGTTCAGAATTGTCCTGCGCAGCAGGACATAGTAGCGGTTGACCGTGTTCCTGTCCACGCCGTCGATGCCCGCTGCCTGTGTCGCCACAAGACCGTTTTTTTCACTCTTAATTAGCCCTTGCCGCATGCGGGATTTACCCGAAAATATCGCCCGCAATCGGTGGATAAACGTCAAGAAAACTGCTACAATACCGACAATGAAGTATGGCAAACGGCTATGAAAAGCCGGACTTCTGGTCGAGGAAGGCTTTTTCGGAGGGCTATCCGGCGCGGTCGGTGTACAAGTTGCAGGAAATCGACCGCAAATTCGGCATGATACAGAAAAACGGTCGTGTGCTGGATTTGGGGGCCGCCCCGGGAAGCTGGACGGCGTTCCTGCTTCGCTCGCTTGCGGGCAGCGGAAAGGTCGTCGCCTGCGATTTGCGGCCGCTTGCAAAGGACGTGAAGGGCGACAATCTCGTCTTCGTCCAGGGTGACCTGAACGAGGAGGCGGTGCGCGAGGCGATTCAGCGCGAAGGGCCGTTCGACACGGTTGTCTGCGATGCCGCGCCGTCCACGACGGGAAACCGCGTGGTCGATACGGCGCGCTCGGCGGGTTTGGTGCGCATGGCAGTGTGGTACGCACAGACGATGCTCAAGCCCGGCGGCAATTTTGCGGTAAAGCTGTTCCAGAACGGCGACCAGCAGCGCATTCTTCAGGAGATGCGGCGGCTGTTCGCGACGGCCCGGGGGTTCAAGCCGGAGGCGTGTCGTTCGGAATCGTTTGAGACATACTTGATTGGATTACGGAAAAACTGATTCAGTCAATAAAAAGGGTGGAAGGACAAGTGGCAGTACGTTTTTCTGATTGCAAGAAACTGGTGGAATGCGTCACGATTGCGCTGGGCGCGTGTTCGCTCGTCGTGCTCGTGGCGGTGATAACGCTGAATTCGCAGCCGGTGGAGCGGGGTATGGGCGGATTCGAGACGCCGGGTATGCCCGTCGTGTCGGAGGCGGCGTTTGAGGGCATCGATGCGGCGGAGATTATTGAGGAGCCGTCGCAGGACTCGCCCGCGCTTTCGTATTCAGTGTACCGCGTGAAGCCCGGCGACATGATTGGCATCATCGCGGAGAACGCGGGCGTGACGCAGGACACGCTCATCAGCGTGAACAACATCCGCTCCACGCGCCTGCTGCAAATCGGCGCGTATCTGAAAATCCCCTCCATTCCGGGTGTGCTGTACACGGTCAAAAAGGACGGCGAGACGATTGCGTCCATCGCGGAAAAGTACGAGGTTGACAGTGACAAGTGCGCTACGGTCAATCATGTCGCGCTGTTCGATTCGCTGGGCGCGGGCACGACCGTCTTTGTTCCCGACGGCGAGATGGATTCCTTGCAGCGCGCGGAAATCAACGGCGACCTGTTCAAGAAGCCGATTCACTCAAGCTGGTATCTCACGTCGTACTTCGGCTACCGCGCGAGTCCGTTCACGGGGCAGCGCTCGTACCACAGCGGCGTGGACATGGCCTGCCGGACGGGAACGCCCATTTACGCCGCCATGCCGGGGCGCGTGTCGTCCACGGGCTTCAACAACACCTACGGCAACTACGTGATTATCACGCATCATTCGGGCTATCAGACCCTGTACGGACACATGAGCCGGATTACGACGAAAAACGGGGCGGTCGTCAATTTCGACACGAAGATTGGCGAGGTGGGAAGCACGGGCATGAGTACCGGCCCGCACCTGCACTTTACGGTGTACAAGAACGGCCGACTGGTCAATCCGATGGCATTGTGGAACTGATGAAATCCCGCGCATGGCGCGGGATTTTTTTATGCCGTCTGCATTGTCCTTGCTTTTTTGATGAAAAAGTCGAGGTTCGTGCCGACGAAAATGGCGCAGTAGGCGGTGACGGCGAGCGCGAAGAATAGGTAGAACGCGAGCAGGAGCGTGTCGTTGTCCGCCGCGCCGCGAAAGAGCCGGAATGCGAGCATAAAGACAATCATCAGGATGCCGCCGAAAATCCAGCCGCGCAGGGAGACAGGCTGCGCCTTTTCCTCCGACCATGCCGGGGCGACGGTCTGCATGATGCGCGCGATGGCCGGGTCGGAGAGCGGGACGGGCGCGGCTAGCATGTGCGCGGCGGTATGCTCGGCGCGGGTGAGCAGCCGCACGCGCGCGCGGCAGTGTCCGCATACCAGCAGGTGGCGCGTGATGCGCGGGGGAACGCGCTCGTTCTTGTCGAGCGCAAGGTAGTCGTTCATCGTCTGTTCGCAGTGTGCGGTCATAGCAGCCTCTCAAGTTTTTCCCGCAGCAGTTTTTTCGCGCGGAAGATGTGGGATTTTATCGTGTTCACGGGATTGCCCGTAATCACGCCGATTTCGTCATAGGGAATGTCGTAGTAAAAATACAGCTCTAGGCAGATGCCGTATTTGGGCGGCAGCGCGCGCACGGCTTCGCTTATTGCCTGCGCGGTGGTGGCGCGGATTTCCTGCTCCTCGGGCGTGTAGTCGGGGTCAGAAAGCAGGCATTCGTCCGCAATCGGCAAGGCTTCCTTGCGCCGCGTGACGGCGTTGACCGCCGTGTTGTAGGCAATGCGCATAATCCATGTGGAGAACGCCGCGTCACCGCGGAACGTGCCAAGGCTCTGGTAGACTTTGAGGAATACCTCCTGCATGAAATCATCAGTGTCCGTCGCGTTCCTGAAGAAACTCATGCCGAGTGCCGCCACGCGCTTTTTGTACAGGCTCACCAGCTTGGCGAAAGACGTGCTGTCGCCCGCGAGTGTGGACTTGACGAGTGCCGCGTCGCGCCGTTGTGCGATGATGTGCTCGATGCTGCGGAGCGCGTCATGTTGCATCGGGCGGTGTGGGGCTGAGTTTGTAGAACGCCAGCAGGCCGATGCCGGCACACAGCGGAAGCAGTCCGCCGAGCAGCGCGGTGTGCAGTCCTTCGGTCGCCACGAAAAAAATCGTCAGTGCTGCCCCCACGCTGACCAAAAGCAGCCCGATGAACAGCGAGTAGGTTTTCAGGTCGAACTGCTCATGCTGGTAGGTTCCCGCCTTTATCTGCAATTTTTTCTCGCTGTGCCGCCACAGGAGCGAGAAAAAGACGACCGTACCGCCGATGACGATGCCGACAATCGGGATAGTGGCGATAATCACCTGCGCCGCAGGACTGGTCATGTTCATGCTGTGCTCCTTTAGCCTGTGCCGTTGTCAGTTAGACACCGCGCGGCGGACAATGTTGCGTCATTCCAGAAACTGGTAGTCGTTGAAGTAGAGCGCGCTGATGCTGCCGAGCACGAGCAGCTCGTTGATGCGCGCGAGCAGGGTGCGTTTTATCGCGAGTTCGCTCTGCGCGAGCAGCTGCTCCTTTGTGTATGCAGAAAAATAGCCGGTGATGACCGCGCGGACGGAGCGCAGTTTGGTGTGCAGCTCTTCGTAGAATGCCGCGTCCGTGTTCGTGTATTCGAGCCACGGCGTGATGATGATGACCGTGCGCCTGTCGTCCTGGTCGGGCGCGGTTGCCGTGCGCAGTTGCCCCAGTTCCGTGAATGCCGTCGTGCTCGGATTCCGGCGCGTTGCCGCCCGTTCCTGCGGCGTGGGGTCTTCCTTGCGCAGGTTCGCGCCGGGCGTGTGCCTGGTGGCGAGCGCAATGCCCGTGCCGACCGCAATAATGATGGCGAGCGCACCGATGGCAGCGGCGAGCAGCGTATTCAGGGGGAATTTCATGGTGCTATCCTATCATATTTTTGCATTTTGGTGTATAATAGTAAGCGATATTCGCCGTTTTTGCGGTGAGATGAATGAGAAGTTGTGCGTAGAGAAAGCAGATATGACATCTGACGTAGAAATGGAAGAGGTATCGATTGACGATTTTCTGAGCGACGACAAGCCCGCCGCTTCCGTCGTCTACGCGGCGCCCGACAAGGATGCTGTCGGCGCGATGATGCCGACGGAAGCAGACCTGGAGCAGGAGCAGCGGACAAAATCGCTCGGCTTTGTGTATGTGGGCGACATCGTGGCAGACGGGCAGGCACGGCGCGAGGCTTACGAGCGCACCGAGATAATAGGATTCGGCTCGCCCACGGTGATATACGGCCTGAACAGCAATTTTGTCGCGGACGCGCTCGATGTCGGGCAGCCCGACTTTTCCGAACTGGACGCACTTGCCCCTGCGGAATCGGATGATGACCTGATTCCGTTGGAAGAACTCAACGGTGATGAGCTGGATATGCCCGCCCCTGACGTGCAGGAAATTCCGCTCATTCCGCTGGAAGCGGTTTCTATTATAGAAGAGAGCGACTTAGAGACTTCAAAAGACAAAAAAGAACCAGAGATAGACGTGCTTGTCTCCGATGAGGGCGACCTTGTGTCGTCGGAGGACATAACGGGAACGGCCGCGAATTCTGTCGCGCCTGATGAGGATACCGCGCCGGTCGTTCCGTCAGGAGCGGTTTGCGACGGGCAGGACGCGGGTGACGCGGACGATATTCCCCTGTTGGAAGGCGTTGATACGCGGCCGGCGTTTTCGTTCGCCTGCTTTGGGCGCAACAACACGAGCGCGACGGAGTTGCCGTCTGCTGATGAGGAAGCTGCAACGGACGTAATCGTGGCGGACACGGACGGAACGTTCCGCATTGCCGAGCACGTGCCGCGCACTGCGGTGCTGGACGCGCAGTTGCAGGAACTCATCGATTCTGTCTTGCTCTGACCTTTCCGTTCTGTTTGCAAGCCGATAGCATAATGTTGCGAAATGCGCTATGATACGGGTGCAATGGAAATCGAACTGAACAATGTGGTAAAGACGTACCGAAAATCTGCCGCATCGGACGACGTGCATGCGGTGCGTGGCGTCAGTCTGCGTATTCCGCCGGACACGATTTTTGGCATTATCGGGAAGAGCGGGGCAGGAAAGTCCACGCTTGTGCGGCTGATGAGCCTGTTGGAGCGGCCCGATTCCGGCGAGGTGCGCTTCGACGGCGAGCGGGTGGACGCGCTGCGCGGGCGCGACCTGATTGCGCGCCGCCGCCGGTTGGGTATGATTTTCCAGAATTTCAATTTGTTTTCAAGCCGCAACGCCGCGCAGAACATCGCCTATCCTTTGGAAATCTGCGGCACGCCCAAGGCAAAAATCCGTGCGCGCGTGGCAGAACTGCTCGATTTGGTCGGGCTGTCCGACCGCGCGGCTTCTCCCGTGAGCACGCTGAGCGGCGGGCAGAAACAGCGCGTTGCCATTGCCCGCGCGCTTGCCAACAATCCCGACATCCTTTTTTGCGACGAGGCGACGAGCGCGCTTGACCCGCAGACGACGCTTTCTATTCTAAATCTGATTCGCGAGATTCAGAAAAAGATGAGCCTGACCGTGGTAATGATTACGCACCAAATGGAAGTGGTGCGCGATGCGTGCCGCTACGTTGCCGTGGTGAACGACGGGGCGCTGGTGGAGGCGGGCAGCGTGGATGAGCTTTTTTTGCGCCCCCGGAGCGAAGTGACCAAGCAGTTTCTCTCGCATCTGCCGCAGAACGCCGCCGGTGCGGAACGGCTGGTGCGCTGGAGCGCGGGCGGCGGCAAGTACACGCTGCGCTTCCACGGCGGGCAGACGGACGAGCCGGTTATCAGCGAGCTTGCGCATCGCTTTGGCGTGGCGTTCAATATCCGCGCGGCGGGCATTCAGATGCTGCCGGACGGCAAGGTCGGCACGCTCGTTATGGATTTTGATGGCGCGGCGGACGACGTGCGCAGGGCAATCGCCTATCTGACAGAGCAGGGCATCACCGTGGAAAAGGAGGCGGACGCATGATGAGCGCGCAGGTAATTTTTGATTTGGTCTCCAAGGCGACGGGGCAGACGCTCATCATGGTGCTGTTTTCGACGCTGTTCTCCGTGCTGCTCGGGCTTCCGCTCGGCGTGCTGCTGTTTACGAGCGACGCGGCAAGCGACATCGCGCCGCATCCCGTCCTGCATCAGGTGCTCTCGCACGTGGTGAACATGCTGCGCTCGTTCCCCTTCATCATCCTGATGATTGTGCTGTTCCCGCTGTCGCGGCTTATCCTGCACACGAGCATCGGAACGAAGGCGACGATTGTGCCGCTTTCCATTGCCGCCGCGCCGTTCGTGGCGCGTATCATCGAAACAGCGTTGCGGGAAGTGGACGCGGGCGTGATTCAGGCGGCGCGCGCCATCGGCTCGACGAACTGGCAGCTCATCTATAAAGTCCTGCTGCCGGAGGCACTGCCCGCGCTCGTGGACGGCATTACGCTCACGATTATCAACCTGATTGGCTATTCGGCGATGGCGGGCGCGATTGGCGGCGGCGGTCTGGGCGACCTTGCCATCCGCTACGGCTACCAGCGCTTCCGCACGGAGATGATGATTGTCGCGGTCGTGGTGATTATCGTGCTGGTCGAACTGATTCAGTTTGCCGGCTCAAAAGTCAGCGCGCGCATGATGAAGCGGCGCTGACTACTGCTGTCCGCCGCCGAGCAGGTTCTGCATCAGGCTGGAAATCAGGTACATCTTTTTGTAGACTTCCGTGGCAAGTTCGTTGAGCGGATGCTCGGCAAAGCGGTCGAGCTCGCGCCAGTTGATAATCATTTCGCTCTGCTTCTTGGGGTAGTCGTCGATGAGCGCCTTGACGTTGCGCGCAAAGATGATGATGTTCTTGGTGCAGTTGACGACCAGTTCGCGCGCCTCTCCGTTGGAGTCCTCCAGGACGGTGCGCACGATGCTCGCCGCCTCCTTGCTGCGCTCCACGCTCGGCAGGTAGGTCTTGAGCTTCATGCCTACCTCCGCCGTCTCCGCCATCTTGTCGTCAAACGTGGTGATTGCGTCGGAAATCTGCAAAATCATGTTGTAGGCATCGCTCATCTGCTGGCTGAGCTGCGCGTTCGCCCACTGCCCGCGCACCAGTACCGAGTCGGCGTACTCGCGCACGTCGCGCTTGAAGAATTCCACGAGGAACGCCTTGAGGTAGTTGAGAGCGCGCGCGTACATGAACGAGCCGAGTTCCTTCTTCTCGAATTTCTCGCCGCTCTCTTCCGTGTAGTTCTTGAGGGCGCGGATGTTCGTCGTGCTGAAAATCTGCGTGAGCAGCGCGTCCACCTTTGAGTTCTTCTGCGCCGCTTCCAGTTTCTCCACCGTCGTGGTCGCCTCTTTCTGGATTTTTTCGAGGTACGGCTCGACAATCTGCTCGCGTTTTTCTTCTACGATTATGCGGTAGGACGGGTTTTTGGTAATCAGCTGAATCATCATGCCGAGGACGTTCTCGCGCCGCACGTCGGCGATGCGCTGCAAGATGCGCGACCACTGCGCGGGTTTTATCAGTTCGTTGCCTTTCAGCTCTTTGAGCATGGCAAGCAGCACGTTCCAGCCGCCGGCGACGGGGAACGACGCGAGCAGCTCGGCAAAATCCTGCACGTTTTCCGTGATGTGCGCCGCGTCAATGGGGTTGAAGCGGGGCGCTTTTGAGAAGTCGCCCTCGCGCACGGTCGGGTCGAATTTTTTGAGGAGATAATAGTAGTCGAACACGCAGAGCGAGCGGAACGCCGTCAGCAGGTTGTACAGGTCGTCGATGCGCGTCACCGCGTCGCCCTCAAAGTCCGCGCTGAACGCATCGAGGTTCTGCTTGACATACGCCTTCAGCTCCTTGAAATTCATGCTCTTGGATTTCTCGGCAATTGCCTCCTCGCTCAGCTCTTCCTCAAGGGCTTTCTGCCGGTCGGTCAGCGAGTAGGTGATGACCATGTTCTTGAAATAGTTGGGGTTTTCCTGGGTGTAGAAAATGGTCTGGCACGGCCCGATGGTGCGGTAGATGTCCCACGCGAATTTGCCGAACAGGGGCAGGACCTGGTCGGCGTTCGGCTTGTAGAATTTGTATTTGCTGTGGGAAAGGTCTTTCGCGATGTTCCTGAGGATGCGCTTCTTGTCCGCCTCCGGGTC
>JAFLSP010000075.1 GCA_022510885.1 Treponema sp.
GTGTGGTGGGGCTTCGAGGATGAAATCCTCTACCGCATAGCAAAGGACGAAATCACGCGCCTTGCAAAAACCGAAAAGCCCTTCAACTTCACCATGCTCACGGTTGACACACACCATGTGGGCGGCTACGTCTGCGGCTCGTGCAAGAACGAATATCCCGAGCAGCTGGCGAACGTACTTGCCTGCGCGGATTCCCTTGTCGGTGACTTCGTAACATGGATTCAGGCACAGGATTTTTACGAGAACACGGTCATCGTCATTTCAGGCGACCACCCGAGAATGGACACGATTCTCGTGGATGGAATCCCGTCCAGCGAGCGCACCGTCTACGACTGCTTCATCAACAGTGCGGCGGAAGTCAAAGGAAGCGAGACGGGCAGAGAATGCAACACGCTCGATATGTTCCCCACGGTTCTTGCGGCGATGGGCTTTTCGATTGAAGGCGAGCGGCTCGGACTGGGCACCAATCTCTTCAGCGAAAAAAAGACGCTGAGCGAGGAGTTGGGCTACGACGAGCTGAATGCCGAACTTGGCAAATACAGTGAGTTTTACGAAAAGCGATTCTACTAAGCAGGAAATGGTATGGCAAACGTTCTGTCCAGACAGATAACACGGGGGGGGGTACTAACAGTACTCATTCTTGCGGTCGCGTTTTCTTCATGCCGATGCGAAGTCTCGACTGAGTATGCCCCGAGCGCGACGGTCATTCGCACGCGCGAAATCATCAGCAAAGAGCGGTTCATCATCCATGCCGCAGGATTCGTCCAAAACGCCGCAGGCGAGCAAGTTCCGTACACCAACAGCAAGGACGCGCTCTTGAACTGCTATGCGGACGGCAACAAGATTTCCGAAATCGACTTCCGCATATCGAGCGACGGCTTTTTGGTCTGCACGCATGAATGGAATCAGGTATACAAAGACGGCGCACCGCTTTCAGGCACAGTGACGCAAGCAGAATTCCTGACCTGCAAAATCTCCGGCGAATTCACGGCGATGACGCTTTCCGACCTTGCTTTGTTCATGCGCGAGGCAGAGGACTTCCGCATAGTCACGGACATCAAGGACAACAACATAGCAGGCTGCGCAATAATCGCCCGAACCTGCCCAGACTTGCTCGACCGCTTTATAATTCAGATTTATCACGCAGATGAGTACGACATAATCCGTGCGCTCGGCTTTAGGAACATAATCTATACGCTGTACAGAACCTCTGAAAGCGAACGCAATCCCGCCGTCCTCGAAAAATTTGCCCAAACGCACCCGCTCGTCGGCTTCACTTACTGGGATTCCTGGGCAGACACCTACCTTGACACATGCAAGCGCATGGGAATTCCGTCGTTCGTGCATACCGTAAACGACCGCGAAAAGCGAGAGGAATTTCTGCGGGCGGGAGTTGCCGCCGTGTACACGGACGTGACGGACAACTGAAAGAATGGCGCGTCCACCTGTTATGTCCGCTCCCAAGCGCATTGCAGAAATCCCGATTTCGCGCTACACTTTCCCCATGCAGAAAAGACTTTCCGAACTGCTTTCTTCAATAGAGTGTACCCGCGTCCGTGCCGACGGTACGCGCGCGGAGGGGGCGCAGGCAGACCCCGACGTTGCCGCGCTCGCGTTCGACAGCCGCGACGTTGCGGCGGGAACGCTCTTCTTCGCCCTGCCCGGAACGCACACCACGGGCAACCGCTTCATCCCTGCCGCGCTCAAAGCGGGCGCGGTCGCCGTGGTTTTTCAGGACGACCTTGACGCGGAGACCGAGGCCGCCGTCCGCAGCGCGCTTGCCGAACGCGGCGAGGACGTGCCGCTCATCAGGGTGGCGGACGCGCGCTTCGTCATGGCACCTATTTCCGCCACGTTCTACGGCTGGCCGTCCAAAAAACTCGTCGTCATCGGCGTGACGGGCACGGAAGGCAAGTCGTCCACCGTCTCGTTCATCTGGCAGTTCCTTCGGCTGTGCGGCAAGAAGGCGGGCTTCATCTCCACCGTGGAATATTCGCTCGGCGGCGAGGCAATCGCGAACCCGCAGCACCAGACCACGCCCGAGTCGCCCGTCATCCAAAGCCACCTCGCGCAGATGCTCGCGGCGGGCTGCGAGTACGCCGTCATCGAATCGTCGTCGCACGGGCTTTCGGCGCGGACGAACCGCACGGGCTGCATCGACTACGACTGCGCCGTCTTTATGAACGTGACGCTTGAGCATCTCGAATTCCACAAGACCTTCGCGCAGTACCGCGACGACAAGGCAAACCTCTTCCGCAAGCTGGACGAATGCAGCCACCGCAAGGTCATCGGCGGCACGGAAACCGACGTTCCCGCCTTCGGCATCGTCAACCTTGAGGACGAGAGCGCGCCGTATTTTATCGCCGCGACCAGGCATCCCGTGTTCGGCTTTACGACCGGGGGCGAGGCGGGAAAGCAGACCGGCGCGCCGCTTCCCCCGATTCCGGCGGGCATCCCGCACCTCGTCGCGCGGGACATCACGACCACACGCGACGGCATACAGTTCACGCTGAGCGAAAAGAACGGCACGGACGGCGGACAAAGCCTGACCATACGCGCGCCGCTTCCCGGCGCGTTCAACGCCTACAACGTCATGGCGGCACTGCTCGCCGTCTCCCGGCTGACCGGCACGAGCCTGAGCGCGCTCGCCCCGCTTGCCGCAGGCCTGCGCCCCGTCAAAGGCAGGATGACCGTCATCGACCAAGGACAGCCCTTCGAGCTTATCGTGGACTACGCGCACACGCCCTCGTCCTTCGAGACGATTTTCCCGCCCCTGCGCCGCCGCTGTGCGGGCAGGATGCTGAGCGTGTTCGGCAGCGGCGGCGAGCGCGACACGGAAAAACGCCCCTTGCAGGGCGCAATCGCCGCCCGCTTCTGCGACGTGGTTATCCTGACCGACGAAGACCCGCGCGGCGAGGATTCCGTCGCGCTGCTCACGCAGATTGCCGCGGGCGCGGAACAGGCGGGCAAAGTCCTGGGCAAAGACCTCTTCATCACCCCGAACCGCCCCGCCGCAATCCGACAGGCACTGGCACAGGCGCGCCCGGGCGACATCGTGCTCCTGCTCGGCAAGTCGCACGAAAACAGCATCATCTACAAAGACCACGCCCTGCCCTACGACGAAATCCGCGAAGCACAGACCGCGCTCGCCGAGATGGGATACAAGCGGTCAGTTTCTCACTGAAAAACAGACTGTTTCGCACTGAAAAACACATTGTTTCTCAGTGCGAAACAATGTGTTCCGTCGTGAAAAACCAATCGCATACGCACAACGTCAAGTGTTACTATTGAAACTCCGCAGAAAACGTGCTACACTGGCGCAACGCATTTTGCGAATTCTTTGAATCAAGAAAGGACGAACATGATTACTACTGGCGAAATCAGGGTGGGCAGCGCGTTCATGTACGAGGGGTCTCCGTTCATCGTGCAGCGTATGCTCGGGCAGAAATCGGGGCGCGCGGGCATGGTGACGCGGCTTCGCGTCAAGAATATCGTTACCGGCTCAACGCAGGACCTCGGCCTGGACGCGGGCGAGAAGTTTGAGGACGTGGACTTGGTAGAAAAGACCGTGCAGCTTTCCTATGTTGACGGCGACGACTTCCACTTCATGGACCAGGAGACTTACGAGGACGTGTCGCTCTCCAAAGACGACCTGGGCGACAATGCGGGCTATCTTTCTCCCGATGACGAGTACGAAGTCAAAATCACCTACTACAACGACCTGCCGGTGGGCATCAAGCTGCCGGTGAACGTGACGCGCACGATTACCTACTGCGAGCCGGGCGTAAAGGGCGACACCTCCGGCAAATCGACCAAGCCTGCCACGCTCGACACGGGCATTGAGGTGAAGGTGCCGCTGTTCTGCAATACCGATGACCGCATCGTCATCGACACGCGCGACGGCTCGTTCGTGGAGCGCGCAAAAGACTGACCTACGGCCGCCCGCACGGGCGGCTTTATCTCATACCGGGGTGTTCTGGGGCAACATCGTTGCCTTGGGGCTGAGATTATACCCGCAGCGTTTCGCACGAAACGCCAACCTGACCCGGATAATGCCGGCGGAGGAAGATATGAAACGGACTCATATCATCGTTTTTTCCCTTTTATCATCACTGTTTGCACTTGCCGGCTGCGCAAAAAAGGACAATGCGGCGCGGCTGGGCGAGGTGGTCGTCTATTCCTACGACAGTTTTGTGGGCGACTGGGGCGCGGCGCCGGAAATCAAGCGGCTGTTCGAGGAGCAGACCGGGCTTGCGCTGACCTTCGTCAACTGCGGCGACGGCGTACAGGTGCTGAGCCGCGCGGTGCTCGAAAAGGACGCGGTGAACGCCGACGTGGTGCTTGGCTTGGACAACAATCTTGCCGCACAGGCAATCGAGGCGGGCATCCTTGAGGCGTACAAACCGGCAGGCGCGGACGACATCATTGACGCGGACATCAAGGCGCAACTGGGCGCGGGCTGGGAACTGACTCCCTACGACTACAGCCACTTCGCGCTCATCTACGACACGCGCGCGGGGCTTCCCGAACCGGGCAGCCTGGAGGATTTGACGAACGACATATACAGAAAGAAAATCATCCTCATGGACCCGCGCACGAGTACGCCGGGGCTTGGCTTTGTGGCATGGACGGTCGCGCTTTTTGGCGACGGCTACCCGGCGTTCTGGCGCAGCCTCAAGGACAACATCCTAACGATGGCACCGGGCTGGAGCGCGGGCTACGGGCTGTTCACCAACGGCGAAGCCCCGCTCGTCATCAGCTACGCGACAAGCCCGGCGGCGAACATCACCTATGACGGCATCGACTACTACAAGGCGCTCGTCTTTGACGAGGGGCATCCCTTGCAGGTGGAAGGCGCGGGGCTGCTCAAAGGCGCGCCGAACAAAAAGGGCGCACAGCTGTTCTTGGACTTCTTGATTAGCGAGGAGGCGCAGAACGCGCTGCCGCTCACGCAGTGGATGTACCCCGTGAACAAGGCGGTCGTGCTGCCGGAGAGTTACGCGCAGGGCGCGGTCACGCCCGCAAAGACGGTGGTCGCGGACGCGAAGGCCGTGCAGGAAGCCGTGCAGACGGTCATGGACATCCTCGCCGACTGATGCCGCTGGCGCACATTGCCCGCATCAGCGGCTTTACGATTGTTCAGGCGGCGTGTTCCACGGCGGTCGCGCTTGCCGTGGGCATTCCTGCGGCTTTTTTTACGGCACGGCGTTCGTTCGCGGGGCGGAATCTGCTCCGCTCGCTGTCGTCGGTGCCGCTGTGCATTCCCGCGCTGCTCGTCGCGCTCGGTTTTATCTCCGTGTGGGGGCGGGCGGGGGTCTGCAACCGTCTGCTGCAACAGGCGTTCAGTCTGCGCGAGCCGCCCGTCACCTTCCTGTACTCGCTTGTCGGTATCATCATCACGCAGGGCTTCTACAATTTTCCGCTCGTCATGGCGACCGTGGGCGACCGTTGGGCAAGCCTAAGCGACGGCGAGGCGAACGCAGCGCGGCTGCTGGGCGCGGGCGAAGGGCGTATTTTCCGCACGATTACCCTGCACCAGCTGCTTCCTGCCATCGTCTCGGCGGGAATGCTCGTCTTTCTCTACTGCTTTTTCAGTTTTATGATAATCCTGCTGTTCGGCGCGGTGGGAACGACCACGCTTGAGGTGGAGATTTACCAGAGCGCGCGCGGCACGGTTGACTTTGCGCGCGCGGGCAGGCTCGCCCTTGCCGAAACGACGCTCGCCTGTCTGTTCGTCGCGCTCTATTCGTCGCTGGAGCAAAAGGCGGCACGGACGCGGGGCGGCGCGCTTCCCGTAGGACGGGCGCGGCTTCCCCTGCGCGGGGCGGGCGAACGGCTTGCCTTCTCGCTCACGCTTGCGCTCGTGGCGTGCTTTTTCCTCGCGCCGCTTGCGGGCATTGCCTACAACGCGGTCTCCTCGTCGCGCAGTCCGCTTACGCTCGAAACGCTGCGGCGGACGGTCGCGTTCCGCGGCTTTGCCCGTGCGGCGGGAACGACGCTGCTGACTGCGAGCGCGACGGGAACGCTGTGCGTGGCGGTCGCGTTCTGCTATGCGGTTTTTCTGCGCACGGTTGACCGCGCGGGGAAGAAGCTGCTGCTGCGCGTCATTCCCATGCTCCCCATGGCAGTCAGCGGCGTGGTGCTGGGCATGGTGCTGACCCTGCTCGTCAGGCGCGGGAACCTGCTGCTGCTCATTGCCGCGCAGGTCGCGCTCACCTGGCCGCTTGCGTTCCGGCAGATATACGCCGCGCTTTCGGCACTGCCGCAGGAGACGGTGGACGCGGCGCGGCTGCTGAGCGCGAAAAAGCGACACCTGCTGCTCAGAATCTACCTGCCATACACGCTGCGCGGTATGCTGAGCGCGGCGGGATTCTGCTTTGCGGTCAGCGCGGGCGACACGACCTTGCCGCTCGTGCTTGCCCTGCCCAAGGGCGACACGCTTGCGCTGTTCACCTACCGGCTCGCCGGGTCGTACCGCTACCATGAGGCTTGCGCGGCGGGACTGCTGCTGGGCGTGTTGTGCAGTGTGGTGTTCGGCGCGGCGAGCGCGCTCAAAAAGGAGCGGCGATGAGCGCGTATTTTTCGGCGGAGCATCTCATGCGCGACTGGGACACGGTGCGCGTGGACGTCAGCCTTTCGTGCGAAAAAGGCACGATGACGGCGATAGTCGGCGCGAGCGGCAGCGGCAAGTCCACAGTGCTGCGGCTCATCGCGGGTCTGGAGCAGTCGGACGCGCGGGCACACGGCAGGACGGAACGCATCGTGCTGGGCGGAAAGGACATCACGCGCCTTGCGCCGGGAAAGCGCGGCATCGGCATGGTGTTCCAGACGGCGACGCTGTTCGCGCACCTGCGCGTGGACGACAACGTGGGCTACGGACTGCGCTGCGCGGGCATGAGCAAAAAGGAAAGCCGCGCGCGGGCGAACGAATTTCTGACGCACTTCAACCTTGCGGGCTTTGGCGCGCGCAACCCCGAAACGCTTTCCGGCGGAGAGGCACAGCGCGTCTCGCTCGCCCGCACGCTCATCGTCAAGCCGGATTTGGTGCTGTTCGACGAGCCGCTTTCCGCGCTCGACGCGCCCCTGCGCAAGAAACTCGCCGCCGAAATCCGCGCCCTGCAAGCGCAGTTCGGCTTTACGGGCATCATGGTGACGCACGACCTTGCCGAGGCGAAAGCCGTGAGCGATGTCATCATGGTCATGCAGGACGGCCGCATCACCTGGCGCGGAGCGGCGCGTGATTTTGACGA
This sequence comes from Treponema sp., assembly GCA_022510885.1. Taxonomy (GTDB): domain Bacteria; phylum Spirochaetota; class Spirochaetia; order Treponematales; family Treponemataceae; genus Treponema_D. Next base: position 7,251 of record JAFLSP010000075.1, read on the forward strand.
AGCCTTGCTGACGAAGCGTCCTTAATCCGCTATACTGTGCCTATGCTCACCAAATACCTGTGGATTTTTTTGATTTCAATGGTTCCGCTCATCGAACTGCGCGGGGCAATCCCCGTCTCGCAAGCCTTGGAACTGCCGCTCCTGCCGTCTTACGTCGTGTGCATCGTCGGCAACATGATTCCCGTGCCGATTATCTACCTGTTCGCGCGGAAGTTTTTGGAATGGGGGCAAGACAAGCGCGTGATTGGCGGACTGTGTTCGTTTTTCCTGATAAAAGGCACGAAAGCCGGGCAGAAACTACAGGAGAAAGCGGGGCGCGGGCTGTTCGTCGCGCTGTTTCTGTTCGTGGGCATTCCGCTGCCGGGAACGGGCGCGTGGACGGGAACGCTCGCCGCAAGCCTGCTCGGCATGAAATTCCGTCACACCGTGACTGCCGTGCTTGCGGGCGTGCTGTTCGCCGGCGTGATTATGATGCTCATCAGTTTTGGCGCGTTCACCGCGCTGTTTGCCGCGTTGCGCTCATGACGGACGCGCCGTGGTTCTTCGCCACGCTGCCCCAAAGCGACCTTCGGGTCGCCGTCACGAAAAAACGGATACGCTCCATGCGCCTGCGGGTACGCGCCGACGGAACAATCGCCTGCTCCGTGCCGCTCGGAACAAACAGACGGACGGCGGAAGATTTTGTCGCAAGCCACGCGGCATGGATTGAGCAGGCCGTCGCGAAAGTCGCCGCAGAACGGAGCGCGCCGCGCGTCCTGTCCGCCGAAAGTGTCGCCGCCCGCGCGGGGCTGACGCTCGCCGACTGCACGGACGGCTACAGCGCGGCATGGAAACGCATTGCCGAGGAGACCTTCGCGCGCACGGCACGACGGTTCCTGCCCTGCTTCGCCGGTCGCGCCCTTCCGCCATTCACGCTCAAAGGCCGGACGATGAGAACGCTGTGGGGTTCGTGCAACCGCCGCACCAACACGATTACGCTCAACTGGCAGCTGCTCGCCGCGCCGCAGCCCTGCATCGACTACGTAGTGCTGCACGAGCTGACCCACTTCCTCTACCCGCACCACGACCGCACTTTCTACGCCTTCATCGCGCGCCACCTTGCCGACTACAAGACGTGCATCCGTATGCTCAAAACCGTGCGGCTTCAAATTTTCGTTTGAAGCCCGCTTTTGGCTCGGGTGGACAAAAACTTTCGGTTTTTCCCAAAAAACATATCTGAACGGCAAAAAGCAATTTGGGCAAAAACCGGAAACCGCCGTCCTTGCCTTAAACAGCGATTTGCGCTATGCTGTGCGTACACTAAAGCGGTGG
>JAFLSP010000076.1 GCA_022510885.1 Treponema sp.
GGGAAAAATCATCAAGATGCTGGACGACGGGCAGACGGTGGCATACGCGAGCGACGCGGGAACGCCGGGAATCAGCGACCCGGGCGCGGTGCTGGCGGGGCTTGCGCGCAGGGCGGGACACAGGGTCGTGCCGATTCCGGGCGCGAGCGCGTTCGCCTCGCTGGTAAGCGTCGCGGGCGCAGGCGGAAAGACGCTCGTTTTTGAGGGCTTCCTTTCGCCCAAACCGGGACGGCGGCGGGCGCGGCTGCGCGAGCTTCTGGCAAGCGGCGACGCGCTTGTCCTGTACGAATCGCCGTTCAGAATCGTCAAGTTTCTGGCGGACATCGCCGATATTGATGGTGAGCGTCGTGTGGTCGTCGGCCGTGAGCTGACCAAACTGCACGAGGAGATTGTGGAAGGGACGGCGCGCGAGATATACAATGAATTCGCCGCGAGGAACAAAATCCTCGGTGAATTCGCGGTGTTCATCGCGGGCAATAAAAACGTTAAACTTTCTGACGAAAGTGCCGATAATAGTAGTATAGAGGCAGGTAATGTATGATGAGCGTAAATAAACTGGTTGGCGCACAGCCCCTGAACAACGTACAAAACACGAAACGCACGAACAACGTGGCTGTTCCGCAGTCAGTTACCGACTCTATCGGTGTTTCTGACGAGGCGAAGGAAGCGGCAAAAATGTACTACATGAATCAGGTTGCCGCAGAGACCCCGGACGTTCGTGCCGACAAGGTTGCCGCGCTCAAGGAAAAGATTAAAGACCCGAATTTCCTCAGCCCTGCGACAATCAGCGCGACCGCTGACCGCATCATGGCAAGTTACGGACTGTAGTCGCCCGCAAGCCGTGCGGCTGCATATCGACGGACAAAGGCGGAACGATTGCTTCCGTCTTTTTTTGTGCTTGCGATAATTCGCAAAACCCTTTATCCTGTAATCATGGCAGATTTTACGTTCCGAATTTCACCAAACATCATCCTTGGCTCATACGCCGTCAACCGGCTGGGGGAATTTGCGTCGCAGTACGGCAAGCGCTGTATGCTCGTGCTTGACCCCGCGCTCAAAAAAACGCCGTCTGCCGAGAGCATTGCGCAGTCGCTCAAAGACCGCTCTATCGACTTCTTCATCTTTGATGAGCTGGCGGACGGCGCGACGACGATGGCGATTCAGAAGGCCGTGGTGCTTGCGCGCAAGTCGCACGTGCAGTGCGTGGTGGGAGCAGGCGGCGGACGCGCGATGAACGCGGCGCGCGCAGTGGCGGCAATCTACCATGAGGCGGGCGGCATTTATGAATTCGCGGAGGGCAAGCCGGTGGAGGCAGAGCCGGTGCCGCTCATCTGCCTGCCGACAACGCCGCGCGACCCATTTGTCTTTACAAATCGCGTTCCGATTACCGATTCCCGCACGGCGAAAATCAAACTGATACAGGCGAAGGACGGATTGTGCCGGCTCGTGCTGTTCGACCCGAACCTGACGACCACGCTTGACGCAAAGCAGGCGGCTGCCATCACGCTGGAGACGCTCTGCCTTGCGAGCGAGGCGTACCTTTCGCAAAAGGCCAATTTTTTCAGCGACATGATTGCGGAGAAAGCCGTAACATTGCTGGGCGCGGCGACCGACGAGAACCGCCCGGAGACTGACACCACGCCCAAAGAGGAACTGCTCACGCAGGGCGGCTGCATGGCTTCGCTTGCGGCGGCGAGCAGTGCGCTCGGTGCGGCTTCGCTGCTCGCGCTGTGCATTTCCGCACGGGCGAAGGCTGACCGCGCGCTCGTGACGGCAGTCCTCTTTCCCCACGTGCTTGAGGACTGCATCGCATTCAAGAACGAGCGCGTGGCAAAACTGGCGCGCATTCTGCACGTCGCCCCGGAGACAGAGGCGGACGAGGCGGCGGCGGCAAACGCGCTCGTGCAAAACATCCGCGAACGGCTTGCGGCGGCATCGCTTCCCGCACGGCTAAAAGACGCACATCTTTCCATAGAACACTTGGCCCTGGCGGCAGAGGACGCGGGCAAGCTGGAATATGTCAACACGCTTGCGCGCAGCATGACGAGCGATGACTTGTTCGCGCTCGTAAAGAAAGCCTACTAGCACGGCGCGATGATAGAAATCGCGCGGCTCAATCATTTAGAACCGGGGCAGAAGCGGCGCAAGCTCGCGCTGACGTTCGGCGCGCTTGAGCGCGACATCTGCGGCATTGCGGAAAAAGGCACGGAATATGCCTTCGCGGCAATGCCCCGCGCTGAATACGTGCGTCGCCTTGCGCAGATTGTGGCGCGCGACCCGCAGATGACGGAGGACGCGCGCGCCGAACTGCAATCGCTGCTGCAAGCCGAGGTGCCGGACGAGCGGCGCATCTGCAACTGCGCGCGCAACAGCCTGCTGACAATAATCGGAACGTTTCCCGCGGAATGGGATTTGGTCATCGCGCCGCACCGCGCGCCGACTGACGAGAATGGCACGGTGCGCGCGCGGCAGTTTTTTCCCGGCCTGTGCGTATATGCGGAGGACATCCGCTCGCCGTTCAATCTCGGCTCGATTTTCCGCACGGCGGAGGCGATGGGCGCGGAGCGCGTCTACCTTTCGCCCCACTGCACCGACCCGGAGCACCCCAAGGCACAGCGCGGCGGCATGGGCTGCATCGAGACGCTCGGCTATGAGCGGCTCGCGCTCGAACAGCTGCCCGGCGACGTGCCGGTTTTTGTGCTTGAGACGGGCGGCACGCCCTTGGAATCCTTCGCGTTTCCGCAGCGGGGCATCTGCATTGTCGGCTCGGAGGAACTGGGCGCAAGCCCCAAGGCACTGGCGCGCGCGACGCACGGGCGCGTCTCCATTCCGATGACGGGACTGAAAGCGTCGCTCAACGTGGGCGTGGCGTTCGGCATTCTGATGCAGAAATGGACGGAGCGGCTGCGCGCGGCGGGAATTACGCCTAGTGGGTCGTGAACGCCCGCGACAGCCGGTTCACGATGTTCTTCATTTGGTCTTCAGCGGTAATGCGGAACAGCGAGAGTACATCGGGGTCGAACTGATAAAAATCGACTTCGCCCGCCTCGTAATGCACCATAAGGTCGGAAAGATAGATGAGGCTCGTCAGCGCACGAATGCCCTCGGGGGCAACATCTGGCTCGTGGTGATGGCGGATGACCGCCGTAATCTGCTCGGGGAAATTCCATTTTTCCGCGATGAGCGCGCCCAGCTCGCTGTGGTTCACGCCCGTCGTCATCTTCTCAAAGCGGTCCTCGGAAATGCCCTTGTCCGCGCTGAACTGCTTGATGCTGTCGATGAGGTGGGGACGCGCCGCCTCGAACATGAGTTTGCCCATGTCATGCAGCAGCCCGCACACATAGGAATCTTCGACCACTTCTTTTTCGTTCGCGCAGAAATTGCGGGCAAGGTTGTACGCATAGAACGCCACTTTGTAGGAATGCAGCCACTGCTTCTTTTGCTCGGCCGTGCAGATTTTTTGCAGCTCGCTGATTGACCCTGCGGCGTACACCAGGTTCTTTATGCCGCGCAGGCCGACCATGCGCACCGCGTCACCGATACTGCGGCAGGGGGAAGCGAGCGCGAACTGCACGGAGTTGACGAGTTTTAGCAAGTCCGTCGTGAGCGAAACGTCGCTTGAGATACATGAAGCGATTTCGCTCATCTTCACCTCGGGGTCGGCAATCAGCGCGGTTACTTTCCGGATAGTCTCGGGGAACTGCGGCAGCGAGTCAATGCTCTTGATGCATTCGCGCGACATCACGGAAATGTCGTGCTGCGCCGTCTCGTTGAGCGGCAGAATGATGCGGGTAATCGTCTCGCCGCCCTCACAGAAAATTTGGAAATTCTCTTTGGTCAGCCCGATTTTCTCAAGCATGAGAATCATGATAATCAGCCCAAGCCCCGCGCCCTCGCTGTCGTCCAGCACCTGCTCAAACGCCTGGTCGATGGCGGTGTACTGCTGTGCAAGCCGTATCTTTTCGTGCATCCGCTTGTATTCAATGGGAAGCAACTCGGAGTTGTTGCGCACCTCAATCTTAATCTTTCCGTTGCGCAACTGCAAAATCAGTTTGACGTACAGACCCGCCTCTTTTTGCAGCTGCAAGTAGTGGTCGATATTGGAGAGCGTGTCATTTTTGAAATTCTCTAACCCTTTATCGTAGTCGGCGGGATTGAGCAGGTCGAGGTTCTTCTCACGGAAATAGACGCGCTTGGTGTTTGCCTTTTTCGCGTTGGTGGTCAGCTCGTTCAAACTGTACGAGAGGTATTCGGTCATGTGGGACTGGTTCAGCTCGGAGAGGAAGACGGAGAGAGCGGCGTTCATGTAGGCTTCCACGTCCTTGGGAAGCGTGTAGGTGGTGATGGAAAGCGGAATGCCCGCGCGAATCGCCATGCGTACTTTTTCTAAATCTACCGTTATGTTTCCTTGGTCTGGCATACTCGTTTCCGCAACCGTCCAATAAAAGTTTCGACTATTATAGCACATTCCGAGATTTTTTTACAGCGGACTTGTGGCAACGCGGCGAAATTTTTAGTATTATTAGGACTATGTTCGACGTTTTTCTGGCGGAGATGCTCATCCTGCTGCTCATGCTGATAACGACGCTCCGCATTTTTTTCATGAAGAAAGTCCGCGTTGATGCCGCGGCGATACTCGCGCCCATTTCGTTCCTGATTGCGGCAGTGCTGTTTTTCATTTGGGGCGCGGACATCATCATTCTGATTCTGTGCGTGCTCTCGTTCGCCACGTTTTTCATCAACTTTCGCTCGCTGCTGCGGCTTTCCGCGCAACTGTACACCGACCATTACAACCTGCGCTTCGTCATTCCTTCGGCAGTCATCGCGGTGCTTGCGGCGGGAACGGCGGCGGTCGTCGTGGCGTTCCGACCCGTGCGCACCATGCCGGAGAAATTCGGCGTGAGGCGGACGCGGACTGCGCTCGTCGGCAACAGCGAAACCGGCTACCGCGCATGGGATATGCTCGCCGACCGCCCGAACATCACCGCCGTGCTCTACGAATACGCGCCGCTCAATATGACGGAAGAAAGCGAAACGTCCGCGAATCCGGTCATCCTCTTCGTGCCGAAATGCACCGCGTCGGTACTGCACTACGAACCGTATTTTCTGCTGCTCGCGCAACGGGGATTCCGTGTGCTTTCGGCAGATTTTAACGGCACGGAACGGCGCGTCTTCGGCAACGACACCCTGAACTCGCGCTTCTTCCGCCGCTTCTACAGCCTGTACCTGCGCGCCTTTGACGAAACTGCCCTGCAAGCCGCGCTCGCCACGGACACGGGGAACGCCCTGCTCGGCTACGCGGCACTCGCCCGCCTCGCGCTGCGTGAATATGGCGCGGACACGATGCTTTTTTTCGCGCTGGAGAACATCAGCACGGACACTGCGCAGACGCTGACCAACCAGTTTGCCGACCACACGCTCGGCACCTTTTGGCTCAACCGCATTGCCGAATATAAGACGATTGATTTCGGCTTCATCGAGCAGACCGACCCGCTCACCGCGCATTTTCTCGGCATCAGCCGCGACCCGTCGCTCTTCATTCCGCGCTACGTGGCGGGCAAGACGGCGGAGGCAGTGGCACAGGCGCAGAAACCCGCCGCGCCCGCAGTCATCATCAAAGCGGACGAAGAAGCACCGCAAGGAGACACGCAATGACGCTGAACGAACTGGACGCATACTTCAATGCCTTTCTCAAAAAGGAACTGTACGCCGCCGACCCCTCGCGCAACGGCATTCAGATTGCCAACGCCGACCCCGACCACACGCAGATTGCGACCGTCGCCTTTGCGGTGGATGCCTGCGAAGCGTCGGCACGGCGGGCGGCACAGGCGGGCGCGCAGGTGCTGTTCGTGCATCACGGGCTGTTCTGGGGCGACTGCCAGCCGATTACGGGCATTCATTACCGGCGCATCAAGGCATTTTTGGATGCTGACCTCGCGCTGTACGCCAGCCACATTCCGCTGGACGCAAACGCCGACGTGGGCAACAACTTTGGGCTTGCCGCGCGCATCGGCTTGCAGGACGTGCGGCCGTTTGGCATCTGGCGCGGCATGAGCATCGGGGCAATCGGCACGTTGCCCAAGGCCGTGGCGATTGACGAGCTGGAGCGCATGGTCTTCCCCAACGGCGAGCGGGCGGCGCACCTCTTCCCGTTTGGCAAAAAAGACATCCGCACGGTGGCAATTATCAGCGGCGGGGCGGGCGACGACTTTGCGCAGGCCGTTGCCGCCGGCGCGGACGCATACATCACGGGCGAGGTGAGCCACGAGACCTTCCACCCGATTGCGGAGAGCGGCATCAACGTGATTGCGGGCGGACACTATCAGACGGAGACCGTCGGCATCAACCTCGTCCGCGCAAAACTGGAAAAAGACTGCGGCGTGCAGACCGTATTCATCGACCTGCCAACTAGACTATGACGGAACATTGCGGTAGAATGAGCAATTATGACAGCGAATACCTATACCGTTGAATTCAAGCCCGCCCAATTGAAGCTCAAAAAATACATTCCGTTCATCCTGACGGCGCTGATAATCATCGTTGACCAAATTACCAAAATCCTCATCGCCTCGCACATTGCGTACCGCGGCGTGGGCGCGTCGTTCCTGGGGGATTTCCTGCGCATCGTCCACGTGTCGAATCCGGGCATCGCGTTCAGCATCGGGCAGGGCTGGTCGGTCATGGCGCGCGGCATCCTGTTCCGCGCCATCCCGCTGATAGTCATCATACTGGTGATTGGCGTGTACGTGCGGAACGACGACTTTACCGCGCTGCAACGCTGGGCAATCGCGGGCATTGTCGGCGGCGGACTGGGCAACCTGATTGACCGCTTTGCCCGCAAGGAAGGCGTGATTGACTTTATCGACGTGAAGTTCTACGGCCTGTTCGGCTTGGAGCGATGGCCGACGTTCAACGTGGCGGATTCCGCCGTGGTCGTCTGCGGCATCCTGCTGATTATCTCCTTCCTCATCACGCTTAAAAAAGAAAAACAGTCCGGGGCGGTCGTATGACAGTTAAGGAACGCTCGCTGCTGTTCACCGTGCTCACGTCCGTGTGCAATATCGTCATCACGCTTGCCATAGAACTGCTGCTGCTTGCCGCGCTGTTCGTGCTGCTGCGCAGCGTTCCCGCGCTTGCCAACAGCCTGCCCGTGCAGGTGCTTATCCCCTTCGTGCTCATCGCGGGGCTGTTCATCAGCCTTGCCGTGTTCGCCCGCTTTGCCGGGTGGGTCATCCGCGCGTTCAACCTTGCGGACAAACTCGACGAAAAAATCGTGAGCCGCTACTGCCCCAAAGACAGCCTCTGACATCGTGCGCGCGGCGCAACACGAAGCCGCGCCGCGCAAAAACAAAAACGCGGAAACCGCACCCGCGCGATTTCCGCGTTTTCTCATTTACGCCTGCAATGCCGTCACCGCAACGGTGTCAACGATTTCTTCCACGTTGCACCCGCGGCTCAGGTCGTTGAGCGGCTTGGCAAAGCCCTGGCAAATCGGGCCGATTGCCTTCCAGCCGCCCATGCGCGCCGCAATCTTGTAGCCGATGTTCCCCGCGTTGATGTTGGGGAAGATGAACGTGTTGGCGTGTCCGGCAACGGGATTGCCCGGAGCCTTGATTTCGCCGACCTCGGGCGCGATTGCCGCGTCGAACTGGAATTCGCCGTCCAGAATGAGGTTGGGGGCTTTCTCCTTCGCCTTAATCGTCGCGTGCTGCACTTTCTCCACCGTGTTGCCGTCCTTGGGGTCCGCGCCGGAGCCTTTGGTTGAGAACGAGAGCATGGCGATTCTCGGCTCAATGCCGCCGATTTTCTTGGCGGTGTCGGCGGAGGCAATCGCGATGTCCGCCAGCTGGTTCTCGTCGGGGTTGATGTTGATGGCGCAGTCGCCGAACACGGCAATACCGTCGCTCAGGTACTTGTTCCCGCCCTCGGGCGCGACCATGATGAAGCAGGAAGAGACGGTGCTCACGCCGGGCGCGGTCTTAATCACCTGCAGGCCGGGGCGCAGCGTGTTCGCGGTGGAGTGGCACGCGCCGGAAACGAAGCCGTCCGCGTCGCCCGCCTTGAGGATGAGCGCGCCGTACATCGTGTAGTCCTTGAGCGCGGCGGCCTTTGCGGCGGCAACGTCGGCATATTCGGGCTGCCCCGTCTTCTTGTTCAGCTTGCCCTCGCGCGCCTTGTACAGAATCTCCGCGTATTTGTCCGCGTTCGCGTCGGAGGTCGGGTCAACGATGCGCACGCCGCTCACGTCAAAACCGAATTTCTCGATTTCGGCCTTGTTGCCGAGCAGGATGATGCTCGCGATGCCCTCTTTGACGATGCGCGAAGCCGCCTCCACGACGCGCTTGTCCTCGCCCTCGCACAGAACGATTGTCTTGCCAGCGGCTTTCGCCTTGGCACGCAGTTCTTTCACAAAGTCCATAAAATGCCTCTGAAAAAATAAGTCTCTGTCGGGAAAAATCTCAACACTTTAGGATAGCACGAAAAGCGCGACTTGTGAAGTGTTCGCCCCAACGTCGCCACGTGCGTCT
>JAFLSP010000077.1 GCA_022510885.1 Treponema sp.
ACCCCTTTTTCGGCAAATTTGCACTGCGAATTCTGCTGCACTGCACTGCGTTTTCCGCTGATACGTCCGATGCGCGTCTGGCGGCGGTTCTTGTTGTGCCTGCGCGCCCTTGCACAAGGGGGAAAAAAGCGGTATGATAGAGGTATCTGGCCCTTTAGCTCAGCTGGATAGAGCATATGCCTTCTAAGCATAGTGTCGGGCGTTCGACTCGCCCATGGGTCATGCGGGAAACCCCGTGCGCACCGCGCGGGGTTTTTTCATGTCCGCAGGGCAGTGCGCGTACCGCACGGCGGCGGGCATGAAAAAAGCGGCAGATTGCCTGCCGCTTTTTGCGAAGTTTATTGCTTGGTGAAGATGATGTAGTCCAGGCTCATGCCCGTTTCACCCGGTTTGTTCGGGCGGTCGGGGTCATGCTGCTGTACCCTTACTTCGACCGTCTTCTCCGCCTCAATCGTGAAGTTTATGGGCGAGCGCTCGGTCAGCTCATACGTGCCAAGCGGCGGGTCTGACGGGTATGAGCGGAAGGCAACGCCGTCAACGAATACGTTGAACGCGTCATGCGCGCCGTCCGGCGCGTTCTCGTTCACCAGGCCAAGGTAGTCGCCCGCAGGGAAGGTCACGAAGGCCTTTGCGACGGATTCCTCGCTCAAGAGCTTTGCGGCGTAGCCGCCTGATGCCGCGCTGTCCGCGAAGATGAGGAATTCTTCCGAGTACATTTCCTCAAGCTCAATCTTGAGTTCGGTGCCCGTAAAGGTGAACGTCGGCGGCTCTGCCGGAATCTCAGGTGCCGGACCTGCCGGCTGCTGGGGTGCTTCCGACCTTGCTGAGCCGGATGATGAGCTCGTGCCACTCTTATTGCAGGATGCGAGTGCCGCGACAACAGTGATTGATAACGCAACGATGAACATTTTGTGTATCAATTTCATGGTAATCTCCTCCTAGTATGTGAGATGTTCTATTATATATCTAAAATCCATCGGTTGTCAATAAATGTCAATAAAAAGCCGCGTGCGGTACGCTTTCAGGCGTTAGTTTTTGCGTCCGAAGCCGGGAACAATCGGCTTGGTGAACCGCTTGCGCATGGCGGCGAGGAGGTCCTGCGCGGTCTGCGCGTCCACTTCGGCGGGCGGCTCGTGGTAGGAGACGAGTCCGGCGGGGATTTCGTCCAGAAAGCGGCTCGGCTCGGCAGGGGCGGTCTCGCGCTGTCGGCGGCGGGCGCGGCAGGATGAGATGAACAGCTTGTCGCGCGCGCGGGTTATCGCCACGTAGAACAGGCGACGTTCCTCTTCCACGGCGGCATCGCCGCCTTCCTCAACGGCGCGGGCATGGGGAATAATGCCTTCTTCCGCGCCGGCGATGAACACGACGGGGAATTCAAGTCCCTTGGCGGCGTGAATCGTCATGAGGTTTACGGTGCCTTTGTCCTCGCCGTCGTCGAGGTCGTCGCGGCTCAGCAGGGTTATGCGGTTGAGGTAGGCGTAGAGGTTCGCGTCCTCCGTGCTCGGGCTGTTCTCCCAGGTGTCCATGGAGTTGATGAGGCTCTCCACGTTGAGGAACTTGAAGCGGGCGGCTTTCTCGCTCTTGGGGTTCTCGCTGATGAGATGGTCAAAATAGCGGATTTCTTCCACGAGCGCGCGGGCTTTCTTGGCAAGGCCGCGGCCGCTGAGCATGGTGCGGTTGCGTTCGATAAGTTCGGCAAAAGCGCGCAGGTCTTCGCGCGTCGCCTCGCTGATGCCGCTTTCGTCCTCGCTCGCGGCAAGGACGGCGGCGATTGCCTCCCACAGCGGCACGCCGAGCGTCCGCGCCACGTCGTTCAGCTTCTCTATCGTGCTGCGCCCGATGCCGCGTCGCGGGGTGTTGATGATGCGCAGGAGGTTCACGTCGTCGTCGTGGTTGGCGATGACGCGCAGGTAGCTGATGATGTCCTTTATCTCCTTGCGCTGGAAAAAACTTGTGCCGCCGCTCATGGTGTAGGGGATGTTCTCCTGCAAGAACTGCTCTTCGAGCGGACGGCTCTGCGTGTTGGTGCGCATGAGGACGCAGAAGTCGTCGTAGGTGCGCTTTTCCTGGAGGCAGATGGCGCGGATGCGCTCGGTGATGAAGGCGGCTTCGGCGGCCTCGTTCTCGGGCATGTAGATTTCGATGGGCTTGCCGCCGCCGTTGCCGCTCCACAGGGTCTTGCTCTTGCGGTTGGTGTTGTGGCTGATGACTCCGTTTGCCGCCGCGAGGATGGTCTCCGTGGAGCGGTAGTTCTGCTCCAGGCGGATTTCCTTCATGCCGGGAAAGTCGCGCTCAAAGTTGACGATGTTCTGGTAGTCCGCGCCGCGCCAGCTGTAGATGCTCTGGTCGTCGTCGCCCACGACCGCCACGTTGCGTCCGGCGAGCAGCCGCATCAGCTCGTACTGCTGGTGGCTCGTGTCCTGGAATTCGTCCACCATGAGGTACTGGTAGCGTTCCCGGTAGCGGGCGAGCACGTCGGGATGCTCGCGGAAGAGGCGGATGGGCAGCGTGATGAGGTCGTCAAAGTCCACGGCGTTGTAGAGCCGGAGGCCTTCCTGGTAGCCTTCGTAGAGGCGGCGGTACATGTCGGTGGGCGTTGTCCATGTCCTGCGGCCGGTCTTGATGTCGCTGAACAGGATGCCGATTTTGTACACGTCGAGCGCGTCGGCAGTGAACTGCAGCTCGCGCCCGGTCTCGCGGATGAGCGCGCTGCGGTCGGTCTCGTCGTAGATGGAGAAGTTCGCGCGCCATCCGAGCCGCTCGATGTCCTGCCGCAGTATCCGCACGCCGAATGCGTGGAACGTGGATATGGTGAGGTTCTGCAATTTGCGCCCGGTCAGTTCCTTGACGCGCGTCTCCATCTCCCGCGCCGCCTTGTTGGTGAAGGTGAGCGCGAGAATTTGGCTCTGCGGGATTCCCGTGCGCAGCATGTGCGCGATGCGGTAGGTGATGACGCGCGTCTTGCCGCTTCCCGCGCCCGCGATGATGAGGATAGGGCCTTCCAGGGTGGTGACTGCCTCGTACTGCTCGCCGTTCAGCTCGTCCTTGAGGTGGGAGAGGTCTGATGCCATAGGGGCATTGTAGCGGAAACGGGCGATATGTGCTATACTTGCGGTATGCGAAACGATGTCTCTTCTTTTTTGGCGAACCATCATTTTCCCGTGGACGCGGCGGACTACGATATAGTGGACGCGCTGCGCGCGGACATGGACGCGCGGCTCGGCGGCGGCGCGGGGTGGCAGGACATGACGCGCACGTGGCGGCTTCCTCCCGCCGTGCCGCCTAAAAACCGTTCGGTCATCGTGATTGACGCTGGCGGGACGAATTTCCGCTCGTGCCTAGTGACGTTCGGCGCGGACGGCACGCCGGTCATTTCGGAATTCAAGAGGGGCGTGATGCCGGGCGTGGAACGGGAGCTTTCCCGGCAGGAGTTCTTTGCCGCGATTGCGGATAATATCGCCTATCTGAAAGACCGTGCGGACTGCATCGGCTTCTGCTTTTCGTACTCCATGCTGATTACCAAGGACGGGGACGGCATTCCGCGCTCGTTCAGCAAGGAAGTGAAGGCGCGCGAGGTGGTGGGCGTTCCCGTGGGAGCGGCTCTGCGCGAGACATTGGAGGCGCGGGGGTGGAAGCGCGGGCTGCGCGTCTCGCTGCTGAACGACACGGTTGCGGCGTTGCTTGCGGGCGCGGCGGGAAGCGGGCGGTATTCGTCCTACATCGGCTTTATCTTGGGCACGGGCATGAACGGCGCGTACATACAGCCGGCGTGGGGAGACGAGGGGCGGCAGATTGTGGTGTGCGAGAACGGCAAATTCGGCGCGTTTTCCCGCTCGGACTTTGACCACGCGCTTGACGCGAAAAGCCTGCATCCCGGTGAATATTTGCTCGAAAAGTGCTGTTCGGGCGGGTATCTCGGTCCGCTCGGTCTGGAGATACTGCATACGGCGGCGGCAGACGGCTTGGTGAGCGCGGACTGCGCGGCGGCATTGACCCAAATTCCGTCGCTTTCGCTGGTTGTGCTGGACGAATTCCTGCGCGCGCCGGAACGTGCGCAGAACGTAATCGCCGCCTGCTGTGCGAATGCGGACGACCGTGCGGTACTGCATGAGTTGCTTGACGCGCTCATCGAGCGGTGCGCGGGCTATGCGGCGAGCATCCTTGCGGCGTGTCTGGCGCAGGGCGGGGCAGGCGCGGATGAGCCGGTGTGCATCCTGTGCAATGGCACTACGTTCTACAAGACCTACCGTCTGCGCGAGCGTATTGCCGCGTACCTTGCGCGCTACGCGGGCGGCATCCACTACGAGCTGGTGCAGAAAGATGACGACATTACTTTGGGAACGGCAATCGCGGGCGTGGCAACATCCCTTGTGTACTAGCAAAAAATAGTGTATAATGATATTATCGACATACTAGGGGATAGAAAGTGGCGGCAAAAAATCTGGGAAAGACAATCGTTCTGCTCATCCTTGTCATCATTATGATACTGGGCGGATTGCTGTGGTTCGACTTTTTGGGCGTGGTCAATGCAAAGCGATTCTTTGCACCCCTATATCGGCTCTTGGGGCAGACCCCGCAGACTTCGGTTACCGCCACAAAATCGCGACCGCTCGTTGCGGACTTGGACGACGACCGGCTCGCCAAGCGGCTTGAGGCGCTTGACCTGCGCGCGCAGGAACTGAACAAGCGCGAGGACGAGATTGCAAAGACCGAAAGCCAGTATGATGCGGTGGTGCAGGAACTGGAAGAGCGGCTTAAAATGCTTGAGGAGCGCGAGGCGACGTTTGAGGCGCAGGTAAAGAAGTATGAGGACCGCGACGCCGAACTGGTGAAGGTGGCGCGCTATTGGTACAATATGCCGCCTGCCACGGCAGTCGCCGAAATCGTAAAGATGGAAGACCAGGACATCGTGGACATTTTCCGCAAGGAGGACGAACTTGCGGAGAAGGAGCGGCGCGCTTCGATGGTTTCCGTGTGGTTCATGAATATGCCCGCCGACCGTGCCGCCGTGGTGCAGCGCAAGATGACGAACAAGCCGCAGTCTTTGGACTGATAATAACACTAAACACGACCCCCGAAACCTCCGATGCTGTAGGTGGAGGTCGTGCTGATGCTTTCATTACAATCGGTTCACGTCGAACAGTTTTTGCCGCAGGGCGGACAGGCTTTTGCGCCGCAGACGGAGAAACCTGCGGACGCGAATGCCGTTTCGTTCATGGACTTGTTGCGTGCTGAGCAGCGCGCTGACGAAGGGCAGGACGTGGTTTCGCGTGTGAGTGACGAGCCGACAAATCCACCGACACAGAAAGAAGAGAAGGTCGCAGAAAAAACGGACGATGATGCCGTGCGCATGGCGAATTCGCGCGATGAGAAGTCGCGCGTCACGCAAGAGACGGACGAGGAGGGGCAGGACGCGGACGGCGCGGAATCGCACGTGCTCGCGCTTGCCGCCGTCACCGAGCGCGTCGTTCCGCAGCAGCCGGTCGTGCCTGTTGCGGAAGAAAGGGATGTGGCAGTGCGCGCGGAATCGTTCACCGATATGCCGGCGGTCGCAGAGCAGGACGACCTGATGCGTCTGCATACAAAAGACACGCAGACGGCAAAAAACGTACCGCATGATGACGCGATTGCCCTTGATGATATGGCAACCGTGCCGCTTGTGGATGAGAACGCGCTAACAATCGCACCGTATACCGAACATGACGAAGAAATGCTCGCGCAGATGCCAGAGATGACCGCCGAACAGCCGGTGCTCTTTGCACCGAATGCGGGTATGGTCACAGCACAAGGCGACGAACGTGCGGATGCACCGGCGGACGGAGCAAAGAAAGGCGTGACGGAGACCAAGAACAAGCCGCGCATCGCGGTGACAGACTTGCGCACCCAAAAGGCTGAAACGGCGGTGGAGACGGACAGGGCCGTGGGTAAGGCACAGCAGAAGAACGGCGCGGACTTTGCCTTTGCGCAGAAAAACGAGCCGACCGTGCAGATGACGATGGAGATGCTTGGCGCGGCCGACGTGAGCAAGAACATCACGTCGGCTTCTACGCAGACCGCGGCGGCGCACGGGTCTAACTTTCAGGCGATGCTGGCAAACGCGGTGCAGGAACACGCGCCTGATTTCGTGAAGGCGGGGAATATCATTTTGCGCGACGGCAACCAGGGTGCAATCAACGTGATTTTGCGGCCGGAATCGCTTGGAAACGTTAAGATTAGCCTGTCGCTTTCCGATAAAGTAATCAGCGGGCAGATTACGGTGCATTCGCAGGAAGCCTATGACGCGTTCAAGGACAGCATCGACACGCTCAAGGCGGCGTTCGCGCAGAGCGGGTTTGAGGCGCAGGGCTTCGACTTGCAGTTTGCGGGCGGACAGCAGTTCGCGCAGTCCCGGCAGGACGAGTGGCAGAATCCCGAATTCGCCGTCCGTGCGGACAGGAGCTACGGGGACTTCGTGGCGGGCGAAACGGATGCGGACGCGGCGGGGTATGCGGTGTCCGATTACGGCGTGAATATCGTTGCGTAAGGAGCAGTGAGATGAATTTTCAGGTGAAAGGCGCAGCGGAGTTGGGTACGCTGACTGCGGCGGAGCAGTTCCGGGTTGAGAACGACGTCAATGCGTTTAACAAAAAGCTCGACTTTGAGCTGCGCGAAGGACGTATGGCAAGCAATCAGCTGGGCAAAGACGACTTCCTCAAACTGCTGGTGACGCAGTTGTCCAACCAAGACCCGCTCAGCCCGATGGAGAATACGGAATTCATCGCGCAGATGGCGCAGTTCTCTTCGCTCGAACAGATGACGAACATGAGCAACAACTTTGAGCGGCTGAGTACGCTGATGAACACAAGCGCGGCGACGGAGACTATCGGCCGTGCGGTGGAAATCGAGGTGGGCGACACGACGATGATTGGCGTGGTTGAGGCGGTGACGCGCGAGGCAAATCCGCAGCTCAAGGTGAACGGGCAGCTGTATGACATGAACCGCGTGAAAGCGGTGTATGGTCTGCAATAAATAAGGGACTGGTTTTAAGAGGGTAGCTATATGATGAGATCTTTGTATGCGGGCGTTTCGGGATTGCAGAATCACCAGACGAGGATGGACGTTATCGGTAACAATATCGCTAACGTGAATACCTACGGCTTTAAGCGCGGGCGCGTTGACTTTCAGGACATGATTAGCCAACAGTTGAGCGGTGCGGCAAAACCGACGACCGAAGTGGGCGGCGTGAATCCCAAGCAGGTGGGGCTTGGCATGAGCGTGGCGGCAATCGACACGATTTTTACGCAGGGTAACTTGCAGTCTACGGGCGTGGGTACGGACATTGCCATTCAGGGCAACGGCTTCTTCGTCGAGAAGAGCGGCGACAAGACCTACTACACCCGCTCGGGCGCGTTCAGCCTTGACAGTGAGGGTACGCTCGTCAACCCGGCAAACGGTTTCCGCGTGCAAGGCTGGATGGCGCGTGACGTGGACGGTCAGCAGATTCTGCGCACGTCGGCGACCCCGGAGGACCTGATTATCCCGGTCGGCTCAAAAGACCCGGCGCGCGCGACGACGATGGTCAACTATGCCTGTAACCTGGACAAGAACCTGCCGCTCATCCCGGAGAACCCCACGGAAGCCGACATCATGAAAGGCACTTGGACGACGGAGATGAAGATTTATGACAGCTTCGGCACGGAGCACAACCTGACGGTGGCGTTCACGCGCGTTCCCGATAACCCGAACCAGTGGGTTGCGGCGGTGCAGGTTGACCCGGAAGCGGGCGAGGAGCGCGAGACGCGCATCGGCTTAGGCACGACGGACGGCATGGGCACGACCTTCACCATCAACTTCGACAACAACGGTATCCTTGCGTCCGTGACGGACAGCGCGGGGAATACGTCGAACCCGGAGGGCGAAATTATCCTGCAGACTTCGTTCAACGTGCCGGATTCAACGCCGAACGCGGACGGTACGCCGTATCGGCAGGAGTTCGCGCTCAACTTGGGTACGATTGGCAGCATGATTAACACGGTGACGCAGAGTTCGTCATCCAGCTCCACCAAGGCGTTCTCGCAGGACGGCTACACGCTCGGCTATCTGGACAACTTCAAGATTGATTCGAGCGGCGTCATCACGGGCGTGTACTCGAACGGCACGAACCGCACGATTGGTCAGATTGCCCTGGCGACGTTCACCAACCAGAACGGACTTGAGAAAGCGGGAGACAACACGTTCGTGGAGAGCAACAACTCCGGCATGGCGAATATCGGCACGAGTGGCATTGCGGGCAAAGGCTCAATGCTTGCCGGTACGCTCGAAATGTCGAACGTTGACTTGAGCGAGCAGTTTACGGACATGATTGTGACGCAGCGTGGCTTCCAGTCCAATGCCAAAACGATTCAGACGGCGGACACCCTGCTTGAGACGGTCATCAACCTGAAACGCTAACCTTTTGCCAGTAGATAAAAAGTATGAAAGCCCTGCATGAGCAGGGCTTTTTT
>JAFLSP010000078.1 GCA_022510885.1 Treponema sp.
GCTTGTCGTAGAAAATCTTTGCCATGTCCACCACGAGGATGCCGCTGCGGCCGGTGCGGTAGAAGTTGCTTTCTTCCCAGCCGACTATCAGGAAGTCGCCGCTCATGCAGAAGCGGGTGTAGTGGTAGTCCTTGGGGAGTTTGGGGAGGCGGAACGCGACGTTCGCGCCGTCGTTCAGGATGGCACGGCCTTGCAGCGCGCCGTTGAAGTACGTCGTGCCGTCGGCGAACACGGCGCAAATCCAGCCGTCCGCGATGAGCGCGGTTGCCGCGATGCCGTCGTCGCCGTGGACGTACAGGCGCGGGGAAACGCCGCCCGCCGTGTAGCACGTGAGCAGGAACGGAAAATCCGCGGGAATGGAGCGGAGGAGCGAGCGCACCCGCTCGGGCGCGGCGGAGAAGTCCTGCGGCGCGCGCGCGGTGTAGAACACGTCCT
Source organism: Treponema sp. (assembly GCA_022510885.1). GTDB lineage: Bacteria > Spirochaetota > Spirochaetia > Treponematales > Treponemataceae > Treponema_D. The sequence goes on from JAFLSP010000078.1 coordinate 436, forward strand.
CGCTTGAGGACGCAATCGTGACTTTGCCCGCCTTCGTCACCGGCTGCATCGATTCCAGCGGGAGGAGCGGCTTCCACTGCTTGTAGGCGAAATTCGTGCGCTCGTCGTCGGTCTTTTTGACGGCGGAAATCCAGCTGTCGCCGTCGAACACCGTGCCGACGATTTCATACGCGCCGTGCACGTCCAAGTCGCCGTAGGTAAGCGCGGGATAGAGCATACGGTTCTCGCGCGAGACGCGCACCAGATAGGGGCGGTTTTCGTTGCTGCTGGCGGATTCGGCAATCGCCGTGTTGAAGAATGCGTTGCGGTACAGCGTGAAGTAGGGCGTTCCGCGCTCAAACACCAGGTTCTCTGCCGTGCTCGACCCGAACAGGCGCACGTCGTGCACGAGCGTCGGCTCTTCCGTGCGCTCAAAAATCAGCACGCCGAGGCGGTTCACGAGCAGGAAGCCGTTGCCGTCCGCGTCCGTGTTCGCGTCGGACACGCGGATGTTTTCCGTCCAGGGCTTGAGCGACTGTAGGCGGGAGACCTGCGGCAGCTGAATCTGCACCACGTTTGAATTCGTAAAGTAATACCAGGCGTGGTCAGCGCGTGCCGGTTCGGTCGCGACCTCCATGACCGGTTCCTGCCCCGCCTTTTTCTTACACCCCGTGAGCGTCAGCGCGACGCACAGCACCAAAAGCAGTTTCTTCATACCAACATAATAGAAGAAAAACGCCGTTACTTCAATATCACCCAGGTCGCGCCCGAGCCGCCTTCCCTGCCTTCGGGATGGCCGGACGCGCCGAGATGCTCGCTGCGCTCGATGTAGGTGCGCACCAGCGCGCCGAGCACGGGGGAATCCTCGCGGGTGTGGTTGCCTTTTCCGTGGACGATGAGGATTTTCTTCAGCCCGCGCCGCTTGCAGTCAAGCACGAAGGCATCGAGCCGCGTCCATGCCTCGTCGCGGGTCAGTCCGTGCAGGTCGATTTTCGCGTCCGGGGGCAGCGCGCGCAGGTACTTGGGGCTGCGCATCTGGCGTTCCCGCGCCTGTGCGCCGGCGATGCGGTCTTTGTCCACCACGCCGTAGCGGCGCAGCCAGAATTCCATCGGGTCTATCGTCCGCTTCGCGTCCTGTTCCATCAGCTGTTCCGGCGTGTAGCCCTGCGCGCGCGCCGCCTTTTCTTCCGGCGTGGGCGCGTTCGCCTTTTTGTGCGAGACCTGGTTGTGCTTTTTCCGCCGCGCCTCCGCCTTCTGCTGGTCGGCCCACTGATTCAGAATGTCGCCAAAGTCCATCAGTCGTCCTCCAGTGATTCCGCGCGCACCCACCCGGCGACTTCGCCGCCTGCGATGTACGCCCAGTCGCCCGCCCGCTCCAGGACGCGCACGCGCACGCCGTTCGGCATCGTCAGTACGGAAGTCGCCGCCGCATCGGGCACGGGGCTGACTGCGCCGCCACGGAAGACGGCATACGACCGCGCGCTTTGTTCCCGCGCCCAGACAAAGGCAAGCAGAAAGACGAGCGCAAGCGCGAGCGGCACGGGCAGCAGACGGCGGCGGAAGCACAGCGCCGCGACGGCAAGCACGGCGAACATGGCTGCCGCCGCAAGCAGAACGCGGGCAAGGGGCTTCCCCGCATGAAGCGAAACGGATTCGGTTTGCGCCGTTTCGTCTTGCACAGGCGCGTCGGCTTCGCCGGGCGGAGGCGGCTGGAACGCGGCGGCAAACACGTCGTTCCGCCGTTCGGATTGCGCCGCGTCCGTCCGCACGGTGTCCGCGGGGCGCACGGTCAGGCGGTAGGCGGGAAGCGTGACGGCAACGCGCGAGCCGTTGTAAGCGGTCGCCTCAACGGCAAAGGGCGGAAAGTCGTAGTCGCCCGCGACGAGCGGCATCCAGTCAAAGCGCGCAACGGGAATCAAGTCGGGGGAAAACTGCCTGGACAACGGCTCGCCACGCGCGAGGGGGAAGCGCTCGGCTTCGGCAAAAATCGCGTCCTTGGGCAAGTCCCAGGAAAAATGCAGCAACTGCGTGCAATGCTGCGCATACAGCGTACAGCGCACGGTCTCTCCTGCGGCCACGGCAACCGCCCCGTTCTGCGGCACGGCGCGTCCCTTTTGGGTCTCAAAGGCGACCGAAAGGCGCGGGAGCAGCGTCGCGGGGTCCTCGTAGACGGTCACGGGCGCAAACGGAATGGCGTAGGCGCGGCGGCGGACGTACACGGGAAGCGGCGGAAGGCGCGGCGTTCCTGCCGCAGAGAAGAGCAGCTGAAACAGGAATTTCGTCCCCGCGTTGCCGCCTGCGTCGTACAGCGTCTCTTTTTTGGACGAAACAAAGCGCACGTTCGGCGGAAAGTCGGGAAGCTCGGCACGCGCAAGCGACGGGTCGATGCCGTGCAGCACCAGCGTGAACGTGCAGGGCTGACCGACGAATACCGTTCCGCCCTGCGGCACGAGCGAAAGGGCGCGGATGTCATCGGAAGAAAGCGACTGCGCGGAAAGCGGCGCGAGAACCGCCGCGAGCGCGGCAATCAGTAGTCGATGCCGCCGTCGTCTTTTTTGTTCGACTGCACGTTTTTCCATTGGTTCTGTTCGTTCTCCTTTATGAGCGTAAAAATGCCGTTCGCGAGCTTGGAATCATCCGTTCCCTCGCCTGCCTGCCGCATCTCCGTTTCCGCGCTCTGCGCCTGTCGCATCGTCGTCTCGGTCTGGCACAGTTCCAGGTTGATTTTCGCGTCCGTGTTGGCCGGGTCGGCAAGAATCGCCTGCTTGAACAGGCCGATTGCGCGGTCGGTCTCGCCCTGCTGATGCGCAATCACGCCCTCATTGTACAGCGCGGCGCTCCGAAGCGACGCGGGCGCATCGGGGGCGATGTCCGCAAGGCGCGCGGACGCGGCGGCGTACTCCTCCTGCGCGAGGTAGGTTGCCGCAAGCGCGAATGCGGCATACTGCGCGAGCGTATCGTCCTGCGCGGCACGGGCTTCCGTCTCGGTCTGCAAGAAGATTGCCGTTGCCTGCCGGTACTTCCGCTGATACCATGCCCATGCCCCGCGCGCGATTGCCGCATTGCCGCGCGCGTTGCAGGACGAGACAAAAGGCGCAAGGCAGCAGACCGCAAGCACTGCCGACGTGCGGAGCGTGCGCGCAGAAATATCCGCCTCGCCCGCGACAAACGACACGGCAAAGCAGGCGAGCGCGAGCAAGAGGAACAGCGCGCGGCGGTCTACGTCCTGCGTTTCATAGGCGAAGGACGTGCCGTCCGCGCCGTTTGCGGAACTGTGCGTCGTATTCGCCGAAAGCGCGCGCAGCAGTCGGTGCGCCGACCCCTGCGCCGTAGCCGGTAGGTACTGCACTGTCGCACCGCGTGTCCGTCTGGGGAATGCCATCGATTCATTTGCCCTGTCCGCGCATGAGCGCAAGGCCTGCGCCCGCAGCGCGGTATGCACGGTCGTCTTGCCGTCGCCCGCCGTCACCTCCGCGCCCTGCTCGCTGCCAAAGCCAATCAGCGCGACGGGAATGCCGTAGCGCACCGCGTCATCCAACGCTGCCTGCAAGCCGCCGTCCGTCTCGTCGCCGTCGGTGAACACCCACACGTGCGCCGCCTGCGCGGACTGCGGGGGAAACGCGCTGACCGCCGCCGCAATGCCCCGCCCCAGCCGCGAGCCGGTCGCCGTCATCAGGCCAGGGGAAAGCGCGTCCAGCAGCGCATGCACGGACGCAAGGTCTTCGGTGAGCGGAACGGCAAGCACGCCGTCGCCCTTGGCAAGCACCACGGAGACGGACGGAGCGCGCATCGCCTCCAAAAGCGCCCGCGCGTACTGCCGCGCCGCCTCAAGCCGCGTCATGCCGCCGCCCGCGTCGCGCGCGTTCATGCTGTAGGAAATGTCAAAGACGAAGCACACCGCGTCGCCGTTTTTCTGCACGGGGACGACTTTCTTTCCCCATGAAACGCCCGCGCACGCAAGCACCAAAAGCGTCCACGTCATGCCGCGCAGCAGGATTTTTGCGGCAAGCGCGCGCCGCACCCGCCGGACTGACGTGCCGTCAAACGACTCGCCGTACAGAACGCCGAGTGACGCGCACAGCTTTTTCACGCGCGCGAGCAGGAAGACCAGCGCGGGAACAAGCGGCACGAGCAGCAGGAACGCGCCCGGATACGCACAGCGAATCATAGCACTTCCCCCAAAAACAGCCGCTTGACTGCCCATGCCACAAGCAGCGCGACCATGCCCGCAAGCAGGAACTGCCGTCCGAGCGGTTCATCTGCCGTGCGCACGTAGAACGACTGCGCCACGCCTTCTACCTGACTGATTGCCGCGAGCCGCTCCGCAAGCGTGGCCGTATGTTCCACGCCAAAATACTGCCCGCCCGCAATCTGCGCGACAGTCTCCAGGGGCGCGCTGTCAAACTCGGACTCATAGTAGCCCGCGCGGACGCGCCCCGTCTCCGGGTCTACGTAGGAAATCGGCACCGAACCGCGCGTGCCGATGCCGAAGGCATAGAGCGTGATGCCCTGCCGCGCGGCAAGCTGCGCCGCCGTCTCGGGATGCACCGTCCCCGCGTTGTTCTCGCCGTCGGTAATGAGCACGATGCATTTTTTCGGCGCGGACGAGGCAAGCAGATGATAGACCGCCGCGCTCAGTCCTACGCCGATTGCCGAACCTTCGCCCAAGCCGCCGGGCGCGAGCGCGTCAAGCCGCTGCAAGAAGAGCGCGTGGTCGCTCGTGGGCGGCACGACGGCCGCCGCCTCGCTCGCCATTGCCACCACGCCGAACGCCGCGCCCCGGTTCGCCTCCACCATCGTGCGTATGCCGACCTTCGCCGCCTCAAGCCGCGTCATGCCCGCAATGTCCCGCGCCGCCATGGACGGGCTGACATCAAGCACGAACAGAATATCCGTTCCTTTTGACGTGTAGACCCTCTCCTGATGATGCACCACGGGATTCGCCAATGCGACCACCACGAGCACGAATCCCGCCCCGCACAGGCCGTCCGCAAGCCGCGAGAAGAACCGTCTGCTCATCCCGCCCCATGCAAAGGTCGCGCCGCCCCAGTCGGACAGCGTGAGCGCGAAGGAGACGCGCCGGAACAGGCCGGCTTTCCGCAGCACGAACAACGCGGGCAGCAGGAACAACAGCAACAATGCGGACGGATGCTCAAAGGTCGCCATGCGCCCCCCCGATTGACTCCACCGCGTCCACCGCCACGCTCAGCAGGATTTCTTTCTCGCCCGCCTGCAAGTCGGCATGGGCATAGCGAATATAATCCGTTCTATTAAATAGATACAAAAGTTCCTCCATCATCGCGTCCTGCGCCTCGTCCAGTGTGCCGCCGCACAAGCCGCTCACTGCCGCATACAGACCGCTCGTCTCCACCGCCGCAAAGGGAATGACAAATCGCTCGGAAAGATAGCCGCGCAGGATATGCTGCACCGCCGCGCAGAAGCTGCCGTCATCGGAAGCGTCGCGGCGGCTTGCAAGCGCGCGCAGTTTTTTGAGCGCGGCACGCATATTCCGCCGCGCACGGCGCTGCGCCCGCGACCGGGCAAAAAAAGCGGCAATCGCAGGAATATGGAACAGCGCGAATGTCGCCGCCGCAAGCAGGAGCAGGAAAACCGCCGCGAGCGCGGCAAGCACCGCCGTCGTTCCCGGCACGACGAGCGGCGGCGAGGGCGGACGAAATCCCTGCGCGCCCGTCTTTTCTACAATAGAACTGATTTCAACCGGCTCAAGCTGCACCGTGTGCGAGCCGAGCGCGAACGGCATGAAGGCAATCTGCCCGACTTTCCATCCGACGAGCGACAGCGAGAGCGTGTACTCGGAGCCGAACCGGTCGAGCGACGCGGAAAGCACCGTGCAGCGGTCGCCTTGCGCGGCAAAGGCGGGCAGGTCGGTCGGCAGGTCGCCGTGCGTTGCCCCGCCGCCCAGTATGTCCTCGTCGGTATGAAAGATGTAGCGCAGTTCTGCCAGGTCGCCCACGCAGGCCGTCTCGGGCATGAAAATCTGCACGGGCGCGTGATGTTCCGGCACTGTCTCAGCAGGAAGCGCAAGCAAGGGAACGAGCAGAAAAAAGGCGCGTTGCAGGCAGACGGAACGGCTCATCCGTGCGTCCTCTGCGAAAAGAAGCGGGAAAGCACGAGCGCCGCGTCGTCCGCCGTGGAGAGCGCGAGCGGATACGCGCCGTGGCGCAGGCATTCGCCGTGCCAGAAATCCGCGCGGCGGCGGTTGTCCTCGCGCCATGCCTGGCGAAACGACGCGGAAGATGTGGGAAGCATCCGCCGCTCGCCCGTCTCGCCGTCCGCAAAGGGAATCGTACCGACGGCGGGCAGTTCCTCGTCGGCCGGGTCGGTCACGCGCACGGCAACCAAATCATGCTTGCAGGAAAGCCGCGCCATCGGCTGGAGCCATCCGTCCGCGCGGAAGTCGGAAAGCACGAAGACGAGCGACTGCCGCTTGAGCAGCGTTCCCGCTCCGTTCAGCGCGTTTGCCAGCACCGAGCCGCGCGCGCCGCCGTCCGCACGGTCAAGGCGGGAAAGCAGTGCCATCACCTGCGCGCGCCCCGCCTTGGGCGCACAGGCATACTGAATCGTCCCGTCAAAGAAAACCGCGCCCACCGCGCTCGCGCTCTGCTCCGCCGCAAGCAGCAGCAAGGCCGCCGCCTCGCTCGCCGCCGCAAGCCGTGAGCGGCCGCCGCTGCCCGTCATCATGGACGCGGAACGGTCAAGCACGAAGAACACGTGCAGCGCGCGGTCCTCCTCATACTGCTTGACGAATGCCTTTCCCATGCGCGCCGTCACGTTCCAGTCAATCGCGCGCACGTTGTCGTCGGGAAGATACTCGCGCACGCCGCTGAATTCAATGCCCTGCCCGCGCCAATGCGAACGAAACGCGCCGCTTTTCATGGTCTCCGCAATCGCCCGCGCGTTCAGCCGTAGAAGCGACGCGCGGCGCAGCAAACGCTCGCGGTTCTCGTCAAGCACCTGCATTACGGCAGTGCCACCGTCTGAAGGACGCGCTCAATCACGTCGTCCGCCGTCACGCCGTCCGCCGCCGCCTCGTAGGACAGCACGAGCCGGTGACGCAGCACCGCCGGGGCGGCAGCCTTCACGTCCTCCGGCAGCACGAACGAGCGACCCGCGAACAGCGCATAGGCCTTGGCGCACTGCAAGAGCGCGATTCCCGAACGCGGCGACGCGCCGTAGCTCACGTAGCGGGACACGTCGTCCTTTTTTACCGCGGAGACCGCGAGCCGCCCGCCCGCTTTTTTCTCCGCCGCCGGGCGCGTGAGCGCGACCACCGCAACGATGTAGTCCACGAGCGCGTCGTCACAGGCGACCGACCCAAGCAGGGCGCGGCATTCGGCAAGACGCCGCGCGTCAAGCACGGCGTTCACCGCAACGTCCGCCGCGCGTCCCGCCGTCCGCACAATCTGCGCCTCCTCCTGCGCCGTGGGATAGGACACGACCACTTTGAGCAGGAAGCGGTCAAGCTCCGCCTCGGGCAGGTTGTACGTCCCTTCCTGCTCAATGGGATTCTGCGTGGCAAGCACCACGAACGGCGACGGCAGCGGGTATGTCTCCTCGCCAATCGTCACCTGCCGCTCCGCCATCGCCTCCAGAAGCGCGCTCTGCACCTTTGCCGGCGCGCGGTTGATTTCGTCAGCAAGCACGATGTTCGCGAAAATCGGCCCCTTGCGCACCGAAAACCGCCCGCTCTGGCTCTCGTACATGAGCGTTCCCGTCACGTCGGCGGGAAGCAGGTCCGGCGTAAACTGAATCCGCCGGAAGTCCAAGCCCGAAAGGTCGGCGAACGTGCGCACCGCGAGCGTCTTGGCAAGCCCCGGCACGCCCTCAAGCAGCACGTGCCCGCCCGTCAGCAGCGCAATCAGAATCCCGTCAATCACCGACCGCTGCCCCACCACCCGCTTGGCGGCTTCCGCCCGGCACGAATCCAACAACTGTTTACACGCCTCAAAATCATTCATGCGCCCAGTATACCACGGAACG
>JAFLSP010000079.1 GCA_022510885.1 Treponema sp.
AGCGGCGCGCGGTCTCCGGCGACGGATATTTTTCCGCAAGACCGTTGAACAAACTCCTCTTTTCTATTATCATGGGTATGAATCGGGAAAAACGAGCCGATGCGCAGGCGGATGGCGCGGCCCGGTTCCAGTCTTATAGGAGTCTTTATGGATTACAAAGCAATCAAGCACGCCAAGATTCTGGCGTGGGTTGAAGAATGCATCAAGATGTGCGAGCCGGACAACGTTGTGGTGTGCGACGGCTCGACCAAGGAGTACGACACGCTGATGCAGAAATGCGTCGCCGCGGGTCTCGCCACTCCGCTCAAGAAGAAGGCGAACAGCTTCCTGTTCCGCTCGCTTCCGTCAGACGTGGCGCGCGTTGAGGACCGCACGTTCATCTCCTCCGTCAAGCAGGAGGACGCGGGCCCGACCAACCACTGGATTGACCCCAAGGAGCTGAAGGCCACGATGCAGGGGCTGTACAAGGGCTGCATGCACGGGCGCACGATGTACGTCATCCCGTTCTGCATGGGGCCGCTCGGCTCACCGATTGCCAAGTACGGCATCGAGCTGACCGACAGCGAGTACGTGGTGCTGAACATGGACATCATGACGCGCGCGGGCGAGCAGGTGTGGCAGTACCTCGGCACTGACGGCGAGTTCGTTCCCTGCCTGCACTCCGTGGGCAAGCCGCTCAACAACGGCGAGAAGGACAACGGCGTGTGGCCCTGCGCGGACGTGGAGCACAAGTACATCTCCCACTTCCCCGAGGAGCGGCTCATCTGGTCCTACGGCTCTGGCTACGGCGGAAACGCGCTGCTGGGCAAGAAGTGCTTCGCGCTGCGCATCGCGTCGGTCATCGCGCGCGACGAGGGCTGGCTCGCCGAGCACATGCTCATCCTCAAGCTGACCAACCCGAAGGGCGAGGTCAAGTACGTGACGGGCGCGTTCCCGTCCGCATGCGGCAAGACGAACCTCGCCATGCTCATCCCGACCATCCCCGGCTGGAAGGTCGAGACCATCGGCGACGACATCGCATGGATGAAGTTCGGCGACGACGGGCGGCTCTACGCCATCAACCCGGAGGCGGGCTTCTTCGGCGTGGCGCCGGGAACGAGCGAGGAGAGCAACAAGAACGCGCTCATCTCCGCGGAGAAGAACACGATTTTCACCAACTGCGCGCTCACCGAGGACGGCGACGTGTGGTGGGAGCAGATTGGCTACCCCGCCACGGGCAAGCTGGTTGACTGGAAGGGCAACACGCGCGACGCGCTCCCCAAGGACAAGTCTCCCAAGGGCGAGGAGTTCGCGCACCCGAACGCGCGCTTCACCGCGCCGGCAAAGCAGTGCCCCTGCATCGCCAAGGAATGGGAGGACCCCAAGGGCGTTCCCATCAGCGCGATTCTCTTCGGAGGCCGCCGCCCGTCAACCGTGCCGCTCGTGCATCAGGCGCGCAGCTGGAACCACGGCGTGTTCCTGGGCTCCATCGTCGGCTCGGAGATTACCGCGGCCTCAACGATTGACGCCTCTCAGGTGGGCAAAATCCGCCGCGACCCGTTCGCAATCCTGCCGTTCTGCGGCTACAACATGGGCGACTACTTCCAGCACTGGGTGAACGTGGGCAAGAAGGCGAAGGACCAGGACAAGCTGCCCAAGATTTTCTACGTGAACTGGTTCCGCAAGGACGACAACAACGCCGACCTGCCGGGCGGGTTCATGTGGCCGGGCTACGGCGACAACAGCCGCGTCCTCGCATGGATTTTCGACCGCTGCGACGGCGCGGACAACTGCATCGAGACGCCGATTGGCTTCATGCCCAAGGACGGCGCAATCAACACGGACGGCCTCGCCGACTACTACAAGAAGACCCTGCCGGAAATCACCAAGGTGGACACGGAAGGCTGGCTCAAGGAAGTGAAGGACATCCGCGAGAACCACTACCCCAAATTCGGCGCGCACCTGCCCAAAGAGCTGAGCGAGTGCCTTGATGATTTGGAGAAGCGGCTCTCAAAGTAAGCCGCGCATGAGCGCATAGGCTGACGAACGCCGCCGGGCAACCGGCGGCGTTTTTGTTTGCGCGGGTATTTCGTCCCGCATCCCCCTGTTGCGCTTTGCCGAAAAAACCGTATGGTAATACACGTGTTTCATAAAACAAAGACAGCATGAAACAGTCGGCATGGGAACGGCGTTCTGGCCGGTTGCCGCGGAACAGCGCGTTTTTCCTTGCCTAATCGGGGGTTTGTCTATATAATGATGAGTGAGTAAGTTGAGGGAGATTAGCACAAAGGAAGGGGGGAGGTATATTGAAACGTAAAAACACGTCCCCGCAGTTTCTCAGATTTTTCCTCAGCGGTCTTGCGACGGCAGGCATCATATACAGCGTCGTCATGCTTTGCGTGGGCTACGTGCGTTCCGTACAGAACGCGCCGCACATTCCGCTCCTGCGCAGCGACGCGGAGCGGAGCGTCCTGTTCATCTCGTCCTACAGCGAGAGCTTTGACACCTTGAGCGCGCAGATAGCGGGCATTTACGGCGTGTTCGAGAAAAACAACGTCATCTGCGATGCCGAATACATGGACATGAAGAACTACGACACGCCGGAGAACGAGGAGCTCTTCTACATCACGCTCAAATACAAACTGGAACACCACAAGCCCTACGATGCCGTCATCTTGGGCGACGACCCCGCGCTCGAATTCGCCATGCGCTATCAGGACGAGCTGTTCGGCGAAACGCCGCTGGTCTTTTTTGGCATAAACGACACCGACCGGGCGCACCGTGCGGCAAAGCATCCGAACATGACGGGTTCGGTGGAGAACTTCGAATTCGCGCAGATTATCGACCTCGCGCTCAAACTGAACCGAACCGCAACGAGCATCACGGCGGTGTACGACACGACGGTGAGCGGACTGGGCGACGAAAAGCAGTTCTTCGCGCTCAAGGAGCGGTATCCTGCGGTCGCGTTCAACGCAATCAAGACGTCGGACTATACCCGCGCGGAACTGGGCAACAAAATCGCGCAGCTCGACAACAATACCGTCCTCATCTGCCTGAGCGCGTACACCGACAAAGACAACCGCTATCACTCCATTCCCGAGACAGCGCGGTTTTTCTACGCACACGCAAAGATTCCCGTGTTCACTAAGCTGTTTGATTCGGTGGGCAAGGGATTTCTGGGCGGCTACCTGTTCGACTTCTACGAGGCGGGGCGGTATTCGGCGCAAGTCGTCGTGGACATCCTCGACGGCAAGGACATCAACGACTTCCCCCTCAAAACAGACCTGCCCTCGCATTTCTACTTTGACGACTCGCAGATGAAGCGTTTCCGGCTGAACGAGGGGCTGCTGCCGGAAGGCACGATTATCGTGAACAAAAAGCCGTCGTTCTGGAACCAGTTCCACGTCGTGCTCATGCCGTTCATCATCATCACGCTCTCGCTGTGCATCCTGCTCGCGCTCATGTACAACTACACGCGGCAGCTGCGCGCCGCCAACGAGCTTAACCCACTCACGCTCATTCCCAACCGCCGCATCGTGCTCGAAACGGTGCGCGCGCAGATAAAAAGCGGCATTGACTTTTCCATCATCAAAATCGGCGTGGACGGGCTGAAGACGATAAACGCATTCTATACGTTTGAGTGCGGCGACTATATCCTGCGCGAGCTTGCGCAGCGGCTCAAGACAATTGACGGCATCGGAAACTACGTGGTGTCGCACTACAGCAATGAGGAATTCGTGCTCGTCCTCAAGGGAAGCCACCTGAGCAAGAACGACAGCCTGCTGTTCCTGTTGCGGCAGATTATCTCCGAGCCGTTCAACTTCGCCGAGAATCAGATTTTCATCAAGACGAACATCGGCATTGTCAACTACACGGGAAAAGACGACACCACGGTGGAGGAATACTTTGTCTACGTGGACAACGCGATGATTGCGGCGCGGAGGCAGGGAAAGAACAAGACCATGTTCTTCACGGAAGAAATGCGCAAGGAAATGCACACCAAGCAGGAGGTCGCCAAGATTCTTGAGAAGGCCTGCAACGACAGCGACGGGTTCTACGTGCTGTACCAGCCGCAGGTTGACATTACCACGGGCGAGATTCACGGCTACGAGGCGCTGGTGCGCATGAAGACCGTCAAGATTTTCCCGAGCCAGTTCATTCCCGTGGCGGAAGAGAGCGGGCTGATGGCAAAAATCGGGCGCATCGTGACGGAGCAGGTCGTCAAGCAGATGGTGGAATGGCGCAAGAACGGCTTTCCGCTTCGCAAGGTGTCCATCAACTACTCGGCGGCGCAGATGGCGGACAAGGAGTACGTCAGCTACCTCAAGACCCTGCTTGACAAGAACGACATTCCGCCCAGCCTCATTCAGATTGAGATTACCGAGAGCCTGTTCATGGGCAACCAGAAAATCGCCACGGAACTGGCAGCGGAATTCAACGCCATCGGCATTAAGCTGGCGCTGGACGACTTCGGCACGGGCTACTCGTCGCTCGCCTACCTCACCTACATTCCCGTGGAGACGATTAAACTGGACAAATCGCTCGTGGATGCCTGTTTGCAGGAAAACAAGGAATCGTCGTTCATCAAGCACATCATCAACCTGGTGCACTCGCTCGACATGAAGCTGATTGTTGAGGGCGTTGAGCACAAGTGGCAGTACGACATTCTGAAAAAGCTCAAGAACGACGTGATTCAGGGCTACTATTTCAGCAAGCCGATTACGTCCAAGGACGTGGAGACTTTCGTTCCCTCGTTCAAGTAGGACAAAGCGAAAGCCGGTGCGACCGCCTACCGCAGCGTGTACGAATGCGTAATGGCAAGGCGGACGGTCTGCCCGGCACGAAGCGCAGTACCGTCGCTTGTATGGTCGTCCACGATGGCGATGCCGCCCGTGACGGCCGCGCACTGAATGCGGTAGCGGATAGTCCCGCCAAAGAACGAGGCGGCAAGCACCGTGCCGCTCAGGTCGCCCGCACCGTCCGTACTGAACGAAAACCATTCGGGACGGACAAGCCGCGTCGTGCCGTCGCGCTCGATGAAATTCGCGCGTCCCACAAAGTCGGCGACAAAAGCGTTTGCGGGCGAGAAATAGACTTCCTGCGGCGTTCCCGCCTGCTGGAGCGCGCCGCGGTTTATGACGGCAATGCGGTCGGAAAGCGAGAGCGCCTCCTCCTGGTCATGGGTGACGTATATCGTGGTCACGCCCAAATCGCGCTGAATGTCCTGCAACTCCTCGCGGACGAGCGCGCGCAGTTTCGCGTCAAGGCTGGAAAGCGGCTCGTCCATGAGCAGCACGAGCGGCTTGAGGACAAGCGCGCGCCCGAGCGCGACCCGCTGCTGCTGCCCGCCGCTCAGCTCGTGCGGATAGCGGCCGAGCAGATTTTCGATGCCCAGAACGCGCGCCGTCTGCTGCACGAGCGCACGAGCCTCGTCCTTCGGCTTTTTCTGAATCCGCAGGCCGTAGAGCAGGTTTTTTTCCACTGTAAGGTGCGGAAACAGCGCGTAATCCTGAAAAACCATGCCCACCTTGCGCCGGTCGGGGGCGATGCCGCGCTGGTCAACGCCGTTCATGCGCACCGTGCCGGCATCCGGGTCAAGGAAGCCCGAAATCAGGCGCAGCAGGGTCGTCTTGCCGCAGCCGCTCGGCCCGAGCAGCGTGGTGAAACTGCCCGCCGCGACCTCAAGCGAAAAGTCGCGCACTGCCGCCGTCCTGCCGAACGAAAAAGAAACGTGCTCCAACGAAAGCGTCGCGTGCTCTGCCATCATCTGCCCCCTGTCCGCCGCGTGAACCTGCCGATTATCAGCCTGCCGATGCCCAAAACCGCAAAGGTGACGAGCGTGAGCAGCAAGGCAAGCGCCGCCGATTTTCCCCAGTCGCCCTGCTCCGCAAGGTTCAGGATGCGCACGGAGGCGAGCGGCGTTCTGAACGAAACCAAAAAAATCACCGCGCTCAGCGTGCCCACGCCGCGCACGAACGAATAGACAAAAGAAGAGAACAGCCCGCCCGCCGCAAGCGGCAGCAGCACCGTGCCGAACACGCGCAAAGGACTTGCGCCGAGCGACCGCGCGCCGTCATCAAGCGTCGTGCGTACCTGCGCGTAGGCGGCCGACATGATGCGGTACGAAAAGGGCAAAAAGCCCACCGTCATGGCGATAACGATAAGCACCGACGAGGCACGGAAATGCAGGCGGTTCGCCGCAAGCGCAATGGCAAGCCCGAGCAGCGAGCCGGGAATTGCCGACGGCAGCTGCGCAAGCACGTCGAGCGAGCGGCGCAAGGGAAGCGACGTGCGGTGCGTCAGGTACGCGGCAAGGCTTGCAATCAGCGTGGAAAGGAGCGCGCTCACCAAGGCGAACGCGAGGGAGTTGCGCACCTCGTGCAGATAGCGCGCCAAGGCGCGCACGTGGTTGAGCGTGAGCGAGGTGTTCACGCCCCACAGTTTTTGGAACGCGCCCGCCGCAATCGCCGCAAGCTGCGCCACAATCGCAAGCGAGATGAGCGCGCAGAAAGCGGTCAGACAGACGCGCACGGCAAGCCGGGTCTTCCTGCGCGGCGTGGCAGACGGCTTGCCGCCAATCGTCGCCGTCCGCGCCGCGTTCGCCCTGAGCATCCGGTCCTGCAAAACGAACAGTCCCACCGACGGCACGACAAGCACCAGCCCGAGCACCGCGCTCGTCCCCGCGTTCAGCCAGCCCGTCAGCTGCGTGTAGATTTCCACCGCAAGCACGCGGAAACGCCCGCCCACAATCATCGGATTGCCGAAGTCGCTCAGCACGGAGACCGCGATGAACAAAAACGCGCCCAAAATGCCCGGAAGCGACAGCGGCAGCGTCACCGACCAAAAGATTCGCGCGCCGCCCGCGCCCATGCCGCGCGCCGCCTGCTCCACATTCGCACCGATGCCGCGCAAGGTCTGCGCGCAGATAAGGTAGGCAATCGGAAAAAAGCAGAGCGTCTGCGCCAAAAGCAGCCCCCAGAATCCGTAGAGCGACACATCCAAGCCGAGCAGCACGTGCGTCACAAAGCCCTGCCGCCCGAACAGCAGGATGAAGGCAAGCCCGCCCACGAACGGCGGCGTGACCAAATGCGCGACCGGCACGACGGAAAAGAACCGCCCGCAGAAGATGTCGCCGCGCTCCACCGCATAGGCGTAGGCATAGCCCACCGCCACCGACAGCACCGTGGAGCACAGGCAGACCGCCGCCGTGTTCCGCATGGCCACGTGCCAGCGGGCAGAACTCAGCACGGACACGATGTCGGCACGGCTCGGCGCGAGCGCGACGAAAAAAAGCGGCACGAGAACACACACTGCAAAAAAAATGACGACGGCAGCCCACACAGCAACGAAGGGCCAGCCGCCGCCACGCACACCATGACGCAAAAGCCCCTACTTGACTTCCCTTGCCCAGCGGTCGAGCACGTCCTTGCGCTGTTCGGAAGCCTGCTTAGTATCATAATCGATTACGTCAATATCGGCAATCGGGACAGAGCCTTCCACGCCGTGCGCCTCGGGATTGACCGGCGTCGTGAAGTCGAGCGAACTCATCAGCTCCTGCGCCTCCACGGAAAGGATGAAGTCCACGAACTGCTTTGCCGCGTCGAGGTGCTTTGCGTTGCGAAGAATGGCAACGCAGTCAACGTCGCCCACGGACTGCGGCGGCGCGACCAGCCGAATGTCAAAGCCGAGCGCGCGGTATTTGGTGAGCGCGTGCAGATAGGCAATGCCAATCGCGTACTCGCCCGTGCCAATCAGTTTGGGCGGCGCGCTGCCGCTGTCGGGAAACTGCCCGACCGACTGCGCGAGCGTGAGCAGGTAGTCCCAGCCCGCGTCCCAGCCGAGCCGCTGCAACTGCCCCTGCACAAAAAGATACGACGTGGAGGAAGCCGCCGGGTCAGTCATGACGATTTCGCCCTTAAAAGCGGGATTCAGCAAATCCTCCCAGGTGCGCGGAACGGCAACGCCGGGGAATTTCTGCGCAAAGCGCGCCTCGTTCACGCCGATGCCGAGCGTAAGCACACAGAATCCCGTCCACGCGCCGTCGGGAGCGGCCGCATAGTCCGGCACGTTCTTGGCAAGCGGCGACCGGTACGCATAGAGCGCGCCCGCCTCGGCCGCCTGAATATGATACGAACTCGCGCCACCGAGCAGCACGTCCGCCTGCGGGTCGTCCTGCTCCGCAATCACGCGGCTCACCATCTCGCCCGTCGTCGCCCGCAAATACGCCACGGGAATCCCCGTCTTCTGCGTGAACAAATCCGTGAGCGCGCGCGCCTCGTCGTCATGGATAATCGCGTACACGTTCAGCTCCTGCGCGCCTTTGTCTTTCTGACACCCCGACAGCGCGACCACCGCACCGAGCGCGAGCAACAGCACTCTTTTCATGGCATATCCCTCCATAATAAGTTGATTTCCTACAAGGATAGTGTGATTAGC
>JAFLSP010000008.1 GCA_022510885.1 Treponema sp.
GAAGCGTTTTTGAGGGGAAGAAGCCCGCGAATCCGCTCGACGCATGGATTGTCTCGATTGCGCAGAAGATGGTCGCGGACGTGGCGGCCGCGCTCGACGACTACGACTTGAGCATGGCAATCGACCCGCTCGTCGGCTTCATCGACCAGCTGAACAACTGGTACATCCGCCGGAGCCGCCGCCGTTTCTGGAAAAGCGAGAATGACGCGGACAAGGCGGAGGCCTACGAGTCGCTTTATTACGCGCTCAAGACGTTCTCGCTTGCTGCCGCGCCGTTCATCCCCTTCGTCACCGAGACGATGTGGCAGAACCTGCGCACGGACGCAGACGCGGAGAGCGTCCATCTCGCGGACTTCCCCGCTGCCGACGCGCGCCTGCGCGATGAGAAGCTGGAATTCCGCATGACGACGGTACAGAAAGCGGTGAGCATGGGGCGCAGCCTGCGCAACCAGTTCAATTTGAAGAACCGCCAGCCGCTCGCCTCGACGCAGCTGGTCACGCGCAACAAAGAGGAGCGCACGGTCCTCGAAAGCATGACTGACACGATTCGCGAGGAGCTGAACGTCAAGCAGGTGATTTTCCACGAGCGCGAGGATGAGCTGGTGGAGTACAGCGCGAAGGCGAATTTCAAGGCGCTCGGCAAGAGACTCGGCGCGCGCATGAAGACCGCCGCCGCGAAAATCGCCGCGCTCAAAAACCAGGCGATTGCGGACATCATCGGCGGCGGGCGCGTGACGATTGACGTGGACGGCGAGCAGGTCGATTTGGACGCGGAGAGCGTCATCGTGGAGCGCGTGGAAAAAGAAGACCTCAAGGTCGTGAACGACGGCACGCTCACGGTCGCGCTCGACACCAAAGTGACTGACGAACTGAAGCGGGAGGGCTACGCACGTGACCTCGTGCGCGGCATTCAGAACCTGCGCAAGGAAAGCGGGCTTGAAGTCACCGACCGCATTCGCCTTTTTGTTTCCGGCGACGCGGGGCTGCGCGCGGCGTTCGAGACGTTCCGGGAATTCATCGCGGGCGAGACGCTCGCCGTGAGCGCGGAATGGAAGGATACTATCGCAGGTTCTGCCTCCGTCGAGGCGGACGACTGGACATGGAGCATCGCCATTGAGAAAGTTTAATTCGTTCGCCGTACTCGCAATTTGCGCCGTGCTGCTTGCCGGCTGTGCGTCCGCACCTGAGCCTGTCGCCGTTGACCCGCTCGCGCTTATCGACCGCGATGCCGCGCTGTACTTGTATATTCCCGCGCAAAGCCATCTGCCGCTGGTGAGCAAGGCGCTTGCCCGCATCGGCGGTATGAGCGAGCAGGACGCTGAGAAAATCGCCGCGCGGGCGCAGACGGTCTGCATCGCCGAGGAATCTACGCGGGCACGGACGGTATTCCAGCTTGCCGCAAGCGGGTCGTTTCCCGCAGGAATGGCAAAACTCGCGCTCACGCAGCATAACGGCTGGCTCTCGCAGACTGCGGACGGGCTTTCGTTTCCGTATTCGTACTATCAGAACACGCAGTCGCTCGTGCAGGTCGCCTTGCCGTCAGCGGCGACTGCGCTTGTCTCATCAGATGTCAGTCCGCAGCTCGCGCTCTATGATGCCGCCGTTTCTGCGCCGGATGAGGGCGGCGTTCCCGCCGGATTCGACAAGGCCGCCTACGAATTCTTGACGACGGGCAAGCCCGATGACATTCGTTTCTACGAACGCAAAGCGGATGCTTTTTTTCAGAACGTCGCAGGCGTGAACCTCAAGTTGCCGCTTTCGTCCGTCAGCGGCGTGCTTGAGCATTCCCAAAAGACGGATGCTGGCTACCGGGTCACGCTCATTCTGGAAGTAAACGAGGCGAACGCCGCACCCGCAAAAATGAAGGCATTGCTCGCGGGCATGAAGCTCGCGCTGTTCGGCATTCCCGCGACGGTCACGCAGACGGGTGCGCGACGCATTACGATTACGGATTTGGAAGTCAGCAAGGAAACGCTGCTCAGCATGTTTGCGTGGTAGCCATGACACGGATGGACAGCAAGACAGGACGGCGTGCGCTAGCTGCGGCGTTTTTTGCCGTGATTGCGGTAACGGCATGTGCCTGTGCGGCGAGCGGGGGACTGCTCGTGCCGGGACAGAACGACATCATCTTGCGGAATCTTGCCACCGAATACTACAACGTTGCTGAAGCCTATGTGGACGTGAAGAACTACGCGAAAGCGGCGGAATACTACAAACTCGCCATGCGTGATGAGGGGCTGTATTTGACAGCGTACTACAAACTGGCACGCTCCTACGCGCTCGCAAAGGACTGGGACAACGCGCTACCGATATACGAAGACTTGCTTTCACGGGACAGCGAGAACGGCGAACTTGCCGCGTCAGTTGCCTACATCACGGCGATGCGGGGGGACACCGACGCGGCGCTCGTGATGTATCAGTCGTTGCTTGAAGACTATCCCAGCGAGCAGAGATTTCTTGAGAATTACATCTCGTTGCTGGTTGACAGTGGGCGTGGCGAGCTTGCCGAGGCACAGGTATTCGTGCTGAAAGAGAAATTCCCCGACAGCACATTACTCTCGTCCTTCGCTTCCCGCATTGCCGAATTGGTGGACACCCCCGACCCGAATGCTGCGCAACAGAAGATGCCTGCCGAGGTCGATGCGGACTGAATCAGGCGGAAAACGCGCGAATCACACTTCCTGCAAGAACTGCTTGTATTTTTCCGGGTCTGCTCGGAACGCGATAATCGGGTTCTCGTTGTCGGCATGAAGCGCGGCTTGTTGGGCTTCCGTCAGTAGTTGTTTCGCGTTTATCATGCGGAACGAGCGTGCCGAAATGCCGATAGCCGTCTGCGCGGTCTGCCCGCTGCGTTGCAGGATGACGGAAATGGCATTGTTTAGCGACTGCGCGAAGGCAAGTGCCGTGTCAAGGGCCGTGTTCTTGACAATGAGTGCGATTGCCCCGTCGTGGTCGCCCACGATGCCCTGCCTGCCCAGTCGGTCGGTGAGCAGTTTTTTAAGCTGCGTCACGCTCGTGCTGTCTGGCGCAAGCCCTCTCAGCTGTATGATGAGAGCGGAAATATCCTGTCCGCTTGCAATCGCGTCCACCAGCTCGTTTTCGAGTGCGACGGTCATCGCATCTGGTTCGTATGCCGTTTCGGTTGCCGTAAATGCGGCGGGAGTTGCATACTCATCTTGCGTTCCTAAATGGGGTTCCTCCGCGCTTAGGCGGTTGTCCTCCTCCATTTCACCAATCGGGTCAAAGTCAATGTCCTCGTCATGCATTCGGTTAAAAGCGATGCTTCCATTTGATTCAGCGGTCGGCAGAATAAATGACCCTGCTTCCTCTGTTTGGTCATCTGCTTTTTGGGGAAGATTGCTCGTATTGTCCGCTGTGCGCTGAGCGCTAATCTCTTCATCAGCCGGTCGGAGCGTTGCTTGAGTATCTTCGTTTTGGGGAAAACCGGTGTCTTCGCTTAGCGTTTCAGGACTAATTGATTCTTGATGCTGTGGCTGTTCGTCATTATTTTGCGGAATGCTGGTAATTTCATCGTCGTTATCTTGCACCCGCTCTGCCTCCGGAAGCATGTTGTTCGTTGTCGTTTTAGAAAAGCTGATTGTCTCATCGGTCGTTTTGTCAAAATGACCGTCATCGTCTTCCGAAGCCCGTTCCTTGTAGCCGCCGTCAGTATTGTCGCGGCGTTTTTTCGTGCCTTGCGGCGTGAGCAGCAGGAGCACGATTGCCGCGGACGTGCCGAGCAGGATAAGCACGAACGAAACTTTCGCGTGGGCGATAAGTGCCTGCGTCCCAGTCGTGCGGAGAATGCCAGAGATTTCGAGGTTGTTGCCGAAGAGCGTCTTGGTGTTCTCGCTCACGCGGGTAGCCGCCGCACCCTCATTCGCGAGCGGCGCGGCGTAATTGAATAGCAGCTGATTGTTCACGTACAGGTACAGGGCGTCAAAATCATTGATGCGTTCAGCCAGCAGAGGGGCGAACGCGGCCTTGAATGCCTCGCTTGTCGGCTCGTATTTTGCCGCGAGCGTGCGCACCTCGTACGCAAACGCATCGAACCGCTCTTGCGCCTTGCGCGGACCCGTATTCTTGTCAACGACGATACCTGCAATAAAATAGATGACGGCGAGCGCGAACACGCCCCCGATGATTTTCTGCGCGATGTTGCCCGATGGTTTTGTCATACGAACTCCCACGTTTTTGTGTATGCGAGGCGGACAAGGCTTTCAAAATCCTGCTGATTCTGATGCGTTTTGAGCCAGGCGATGTAGGGCAGGAGCGTCACGAACGCGCCGGTTGTCCGATTGATGCCGCCCGCGACGGTTTCCTGCAACGACTGTCGGTACGAACGCGCGAACACACCGTAATCGAACGGTCTTACCGCAAGCGGTTTGGCATGAAAATTCCCCTGCCGTACATACCTATTGTCGGCATTTTTCTGGAAATTGTTTGTGTTCAGCATGGTTTTGAGTGAATTTTTGTAGGATTCCAGCAGCGCGGTTGTCACGAATCCACCGCTCATAGGACGCAGTTCCGTGCGGAACAGCAGCCGGTCGAACTGTTGCTCCGCCGTGTTGAGCCGCCCGCTCGCCGCGTGGTACAGGTCGTCAAGATAGGTGCCTCGGGCGTATGCCTTGCCCTGTGTGTAGGCGAAGTCCGCGCCGAAAAGCTGTATGTTCGTGAAGCCAGCCTGTACAGCGAGCGCAGTCGCCGCGACCGTCACCGTGCCGCTGCCCGCGCTGATAGGTGCGAACGTGTCTGTTCCGCCGTCCGCGAACGTCGCAAGCGGATGCCCCGTCTGTACAAACAGCACGCGATGCCGCGCGGCGACGTGCCGCACGAGCGCAGGATTCGCATCCAGACCGAACACAAAGAGCGTCTGCGGCGCGAGGTCAAGAAAGTGCGCGTGTGAAGTCATCTGTGCGTCCACGCAAATGACGGCATCGCTTGCGATGCCGTGGCGGAGCAGGGCACGGTAGCCCGTGTCGGTGGCGATGATGTAATAGCCATCCCGTTCCTGTGCGAGCGTCTGCCACGTTTGGTCGAGTGTCGGGCCTGCCGCGATAATTGCCGCCGTCTTTTCGGTCGGGAACGTGAGCATGGCTGGTCGCTGCCGCGCCGCGAGCCGCAGGTTCAGCAGGATATTGCGCTGCCATATACCACCGAAGTGGCTCTGTACCGAAAAGTCCGCGCTGATGGCGGCAAGCGTTTCGTGCAGCGTCGCTTTGATTGCTGCTGTTTGTGCGGGAAAAGCAAGCTCCCACGCGCGGAGCGCGGTTATCTGCAACGACGTGTGTTCGGCGGGAAGAAAATGGTGGGGCAGCACATCGGAAAGCCGTTCTGCCGTCGTCATGATGACGTGCGGGTTCTGCAACAGGACTTGTACGGTCGGTAGCCGTGACAAAAAGGCGATGTCATCATCCGTTTCCTCTATGGCGAGAATCGTTGCACGGGGAAATCGTCGCGCTAGTGCCGCAAGGTGATAGCCGCCGCACACGCCGAGGACGACGAAAAATGAATTGCCTTCGGCGAACGATGCGGCAAATCGTTCGCCCTCACGCTCTGGGTCGTAGGTCGAGTGGAAGCGAGTTGCGCCACACGCGGGAATGAGGCTGCCATTTTTTGCGGTGATGATGTCCGTGTAGTTCATAGCAAGCCTTGCAGTTCCCGCAGAAACTGTGTCTTTTTCTGCGCGATGTCCTCTGCATAGGCGTGCCGCTCGGATTCGGTTGCGGCACGTTTTTGCATGAGTGTTTCGACGGGGCACAGTTCACTGTCATACGCATTCGTCGCAAATACGTTCGGCAACAGCGTGGCAATCGCGTGCTTTGGGTCGGGCAGAGTCATCTCTGTCGGCTCGATTGCGGGAAATAGCTGCCCGCTGTGCGCGGTGTTTTGTGCGAAGGCAGTCCAGTCGATGTCCTGAATTTTTCCGAGACTGTGCACAAAAGGATACGAATCCGAGAGTCGGAATACTCGCTGAGCCAGTCGTCCCGACGCGGAGACGAACCAGTCGCGGTAGATGGCGAGCGAACCGTGCGCGCCGAATGCTGCGGCGGCAATGCGCGTGTGTTTGGGGTGCAATCGTGCGTCATGTGCTTCGTTGCGTAATTCGAGTGCGTTTGGCTGTGTATGCTGAAACCCTGGTGCTGCTGCCAGGTCAAGCCCGCATAGGTAGATATTCCCGCTCGTGAGCGTGAGCGCGAACTCGACCGCTGTTCCGCTTACCGTGCCGTTTCGCACCGCGCCCATTGCCGGCAGCCCGCACGCGCTGAGCAACGGCGCTTCGATGCCATCATTATAGCACAGCGGAACAACGGTCTGCGTTTCAAGCAGCACCGTGGGACACGCGCCTTCAGCAGCGAGCGCAAACGGGATGTGCGTGATGTCGTAGCCGCAGCATTCGAGGTGCCGTTTTGCCCAGAATCCGCCGTCCGTGGAGAGTACGAGGTCGGGTGTGATGCCTTCATGCAGGAGCGGCAGCAGTGCAGAGGAGAGCGCGATGAGAAAAAAACGTGTGCGGTGCGCGGCGATGTGGGGAAGCGACGAGCGCAGGCTCGGTCCGGATGCCGCAATCAGGATGTCGCCCGTGCCACGGCGCAAGAGTGCGGGATGCCGTAGGTGCGCGCAAAAACGGACGGCATTTTTCATCCAGCGTTTTGCAAAATAGGAGCGTGTGGCGAGCACGTCGCGGCTTTTGAGCACGGCGGCTTTTATCGCCTGCCATGCCTGCCCGCTTGCTTCGGGAAACAGCTGCTCGGACGGTTGCCAGGCAAAAAAGAGCGCGGAGCAGAGCGTCTCCTCGCCCAGTTTGCTGAACAGTTGCTCGCTCAGTGTGGCGCACGATGCGAACACGGCATCCCACGCCCCGTCAGAAGCAGAAAAAAAAGTGCACGTGCGGACGGCGCAGAGCATGGCATGGGGAAAACGCTTACGCAGAAATGACGCGCAATAGGAGAGGGCTGGCTCAATGATAACGACGGCGGACGGATTGAACGGAACGGAAAGTCGTGCGACAAACTGCTCGGCCTCTCGTGACGGATTGTATGCCGAATGAAAATGCTTTCCACCGAGCGCGCAGGTCGTTTCGCCGTTCTTTGCGTCAGAAAAAGCGATTTCCATGATGTCCGCCGCCCGCGCTGGTCAGTTTTGTCGCAGAAAAGTCATCGTTCCCAGTGAGTTGGGGCAGATTCCGGCGGTCATCAGCGTTATGTCCTGCTCGTGCGGTGTTCCGATGAGCGGCGCGAGCGCGTTTGCGGTGTGGAAGCGCAGCAGCGACTCATCAATGTCGTTTTTCGAGAAGTATGCGATTTTCAGCTCGCCAGCCTTGCCGGGTACGCAACAGTTCGGCCGTTGGAACAGCGTGGCACACGCGCGGGCAACTTCGGCATAAATAGTTCGCAGGATTTTCTCTTTTGCTCCGTCGTCAAAGAACGGCACGTACTGTATCGCGTTCTCGACTGCCGTCCGCACTGACAGCACGAGCAGCGTCGCTTCCCCCGTCTGCAAGCCTTTGTTCACCGCCGACTCAACCGCATGGATGTCCTCTGGCTCGGGCTGTGCATACAGGATGTGGATGATGTCGCGCTTGACGACCTCGGAATTAGCAGAAAGCGTGAAATCGTCGTCTTCCTGCACGAGCATCAGGATGGAATCCTCCAGTTTGATGAAATGCAGGGTCTGCGCCTTGTTCCGAATGTCGTCTGACAGGAACTGGTAGAAACTGGCGAACGCAGCCTCCTCTCGCGAGACGCTCTGCCAGCCCGCGTCCGTTTGGAGAGCCACGTTCCAGAACTCGCATGATGAGTAGGAACGGGCAATCGTCTCCGCATCCAAACCGACTGCTTTTATGATGTAGAACGCATATTCGTCGCGTTGAAACAGGGCAGCATGAGAGAACTGCTGCTTTGCGCACCATGCGTAGAAGTCGTTCGTTTCAAGTTCGTAGCGATTCACGGCGGCAAGCAGATGTTCGTCCGTTTCCTGCTTGGACTGTTCCATGGCAAGGATGTGACTCAGCAGACCCATTACGCAAGCCCCAGTTCTTTAAAGAGTTTTTTATACGCCTCAAACTGCTCTGAATGAGCGAATTCCGTGATTTTGTCCTCGGGCAGGTTCTCAAGCAGTTGGTCCATATAGGAAAGCACCGACTTGATTTCCTGCTTCAAATCTCCCGAAATTCCGCTGTCCACACCCACCGTTTCTGCGGCAGAGGACTCCTGCGGCACTGTCGCCGCATCGGTTGCGGGCGGCTCTTCCGCGACAGCGCTTTCAGACGATGGCTCGTCTGCTCCGGCGATTGGCTCGCTTTCGGATAACGGCGGCGCACTTTCTTCGGAACTGATGGCATCCGTTGTGCTGCTTTCTTCCGTCGTCGCTTCGTCGGTTTTTGGCAGGAAAATTTCATTAGGCAAATCTGGTGTTTGAACCTGCGTGGTGGCATCAAAGTTGGCGTCGCCATCATCCGTTTCTACCGGCGGCTCGGCGGCAGCAGGCTCATCCCCTGTCTCGACCGTTTCCGACTGGAAGTCGGCATTGTTCATGATGTTGGTCATTTCATCGGTGGAAAGGGCGATGGTCTCGTCCTCACCGTTGTCATCAAAGAATCCGCCCGTTGTCGGCTCTGTCTGTGCGGGCGCAGGGATGTCGGGAACGTCGTCTGTGGCTTCTACCGGAGTTTCGGCTTCCTTGGCGGCAGGTTCGGAAATGCCCTTGGTCTGCATAACGGCAAAATCGTTTTTCAGTTGTGCGATTTCGCCGCGCAATGCGTCAAGCTCGCCCATAATTTTGCTTAAAAGCGAGTCTGTTGCGGCATCGGGTACGGCTTGCGGTACGGGCGGTTCTGCGGAGACATCGTGCGTTTCGCTTTCAGCAGGGGCAGATACGCTTTCCTGCGGTGCGAACAGGGGCGGGGCGGGTTCGTCGTCATCGGCCGTGACGGTCATCTCGTAGTCTTCCTGTGCGGCCGCCTGTTTCGTGCCGTCTTTCACCTCGCCTTGGCCTTCCGTGGAGGCATCGTCAAAGCCGAAGTCCGACAAATCGACTGATTCCTCGTCAGGGGACGCGGGCTGTGCCGCCGGAGCAGGCGCGCTTTCGGCGGGTGGTTCTGCCGAATCGTCGTCAAAGAACGCACTTGCGTCCATCGTGCCGCCGTCGCCGAGCGCATTGAACATATCGTCAAAGGAATCGGCGTTTGCCTCAGGAGCGGTTTCCGTCTCTGCGGCAGGGGCAGGCTGCTCGTCTGCCGTGCTGTCGTCAAAGCCGAACGCGCTCAAATCGATAGACTCCGTTCCTGCATCAAGGTCGTTGCTCGCCGCGTCCGTGGTCGGCTCTTCCGCAGTGTCCGTCGCCGCGCTCTCGGTAGCGAAAATGCCCGCGCCGTCATCAAACGAAAGGTCGATGTCGAGCGGCACGTCCCCGGTTGGGGTCGTCACGCCCGTGTCGTTCAGTGTGTTCATGCCAAAGTCGGCTGCCGTGTCAGGCTGTGCGGGCGCTTGCTCTTGGCCATAGCCTCGGTTTCCCTCTGCCACGCCCTCAAATTCGCCGCCCGCGATGAATTCGTCAAGGGAAATGTCCTCTTCCGTCGCGTCCGCTTCTGCGGAGGCAGGACCGAGTGCGTCAAGCGACGAAAGGTCGGGAAGTTCCGCATCCAAAGAGAAGTCCGCTGGCGTTGCGTCTGCCGAGTCGGCATCTTTTTTTATCCACACGCCGTATTTGTCCAATTCGTCGGTTTTCTCGGAATCACTCATGTCTTTCCCCTTCGCGCCCGTGCGGCATCGGTCTCTCTTTTCAGTATCGGCAACGTATGGCGCAAACTATATCGTATTCATTGTACACGACATGGACGAAAAAGTCTATTGCCTTTCCCGCAAATATCACGTCGGGTGCGCTGCAAGGCAGGCGGCAAGGTGGAGGAGACTCTCTGCGCACGGAGAGCGGGCAAGACCTGCGCCGTTACTCGGCTCTCCGCGCACGGAGAACGGACTCTCCGTGCGACCGTTAATGGGACTAACGGAAGCCGTTCCGTTAAGGAGCTTAACGGAGGTCAGTCCGTTAATGACAGTAACGGAAAATGCTTCGTTAAGACCATTAACGGAAGGTCACGCCGTTAAGGAGGCCGACGGAATACGGCGGTCGCGGAATGCCGCAAAAGGGGACATTGCGATAAAATTGCCGCGTGGCATGGCTTTTTTTCGCGTGTTGTGGTATACTGTCGGTATGCATTCGATGACGGGATACGGTTTTGCGGAAGCCGTTGTGGAGGATACGCAGGTCAGCGTGGAGATAAAGTCGGTCAACAGCCGCTTCCTTGACTTGTCCGTGGGCCTGCCCCCTTTCCTGAATCCGCTGGAGTCGCGCATTCGCAAGGCGGTCGGAGAAAAGGTCGCCCGCGGCAAGATTGACGTGACGGTGCGTGTGCATGACGCTTCGCCTGCCGCCATAGTGAGCGCAGACCCTGCCGCCGCGCGTGCGTATTACGATGCCATCGCGCAGGTTGCCGCCGCGCTCGGAAAGCCTGCGGACGACATCCCGCTCGCGCTTGTCATCCAGCAGGAGGGCGTGCTGAACGTCACGCGCTGTTTTGACGCGGAGGCATGCTGGAAGAAAATCGAGGGCGTGTTTGAGGCGGTGCTCGCGCAGTTCCTTGCCGACCGCGCGCGCGAGGGCGAGAACCTCCGCGCGGACTTGCTCGCCAAACTTGACGCGCTCGACGGCTGCGCCGCATTTTTTGCGGACTGGCAGCCGCGCATGGAGGCACGCTTCCGGGAGATGATTGCCCAAAAGTTCGCCGACTTGCTCGGCGAGCGGGCGGACGAGAACCGCATTATGCAGGAGACTGCCGCGATGCTCGTCCGCTACACGATAAACGAAGAAATCATCCGGCTGCAAAGTCATCTTGCCGCGCTCCGCAAGGCGTTCGACGAGGAAGGCGCGCCCGGCAAGCGCATCGACTTCATCTGTCAGGAGGCGAACCGGGAAATCAACACGATTGGCAGCAAGAATCAGTTTACGGAGGTGGGGCAGATGGTCATCGCCGCGAAGGATGCCCTTGAGAATATCCGCGAGCAGTGCAGGAATGTGGAGTAGGAGACTATGGCAGAATATACCCTTGTACCGAACACGACGTTGCGTATCGCCGTCAGCGGGAAGTCGGGCTGCGGGAACACGACCGTCAGCACGCTGCTCGCCGAGCGGCTCGGCGTTACGCTGATTAACTTTACGTTCCGGCAGCTCGCCGCCGAGCGGGGACTGTCGCTCGCGCAGGTGATTGAGAACGCCAAGACCGACGACAGCTACGACCGCGCCGTTGACACCAAGCAGGTGGAGCTTGCCCGCGCTGACAGCTGCGTGCTCGGAAGCCGGCTTGCCATCTGGATGCTCAAAGAGGCGGACGTAAAAGTCTACCTGATTGCAAGCGACGACACGCGCGCCAAGCGCATTCTCAACCGCGAGGGCGGCGACTTGCAGCAGATTAAGGAATTCACCGCCATGCGCGACCGCGAGGACAGCGCGCGCTACATGAAACTCTACGGTATCGACAATGATGAGTACGAGTTCGCCGACCTCAAAATCGACACCGCCACGCGCACGCCAGAGCAGATTGTCGCGCTCATTCTCGATTACCTTGAGCAGAACGGTCGCATCGTGCGGAAATGAGAAACGGACGGCGGATGCCGTCCGTCCTGTCTGCTAGTATTTTTCCTCCGCGTAGCCGACCCAGCCTTCGTTCTCAATCAGCGCCTTCTCGAAGCCGTCCAGCTTGAACGGGTAGCTTTTTGACAGCGAGCCGGCTATCAGCTTGACCTTCCATGTGCCGTCGTCGCCCTGCTTGATTTTGCACTCGGTGTCCTTGTCGGCGAAGGTGCGGAACATGTCCTCGATGTCCTTCTTGGACATGTCGAGCGCGAGCAGCCCGCAGTTGTACATGTTCTGCCGGAAGATGCGCGCGAAGTTCGCCGCAATCACGCAGTAGATGCCGTTCGCCTCCAGCGCCCAGGGCGCGTGCTCGCGGCTGGAGCCGCAGCCGAAGTTGTCGCGCGTGATGATGACGCTCTTCCCCTCAAGGTCTTTCTTGGGGTTGAAGCCGTCGAGCTTGAGGTCCTCAAGCAGGTAGGGCCTGAGCGCCTGCTTGGAGATTTCCGTCAGGTACTTCGCGGGGATTATCTCGTCCGTGTTGATGTCCGAGCGGTCCAGAAAGAGTACGTTTCCGCCAAAAGTTTTCATTTTTTCTCCTCATACAGCGATGAATTCGTTATCGTTCCTGCGATTGCCGTGGCAGCCGCAGTGGCGGGGCTCATCAGGTGGACCATGCCGCCCTTTCCCATGCGCCCGTTGAAGTTGCGGTTCGTGGTGGACGCGCACACCTCGCCCGCGGCGAGCACGCCGTTCGACATGCCGAGGCACGCGCCGCAGGTGGGGTTGGTCACGCAGAAGCCCGCGTCGAGGAACACCGAAATCAGCCCCTCCTCAAGCGCCATCCTGTAGATTTTCGGCGTGGCGGGGCTGACGATGCCGCGCACGCCGTCCGCGAGGCGGTGCCCCTTGAGCACGCTCGCCGCAACGCGCAGGTCGCTTATCCGCCCGTTGGTGCAGCTGCCGATGTACACCTGGTTCACCTTGGTGCCCGCCATCTCTGACACTCTCTTGATTTGGTCGGGCTTGTAGCCGACGGTGCAGACCGGCTCAAGGCCTGAGAGGTCGAGCGTGATGACCTTCTCATACGTCGCGTCATCGTCGTCGCGCCACTTGGCGTAGTCGGCGAGCGCGGCGGCCTTGTCCGCGTAGTCGTCCTTGATGAACTCCCACAGGTAGTCCACGGTCTTCTCGTCGGGGAAGCAGATGCCGCTCGTGGCGCCGGCCTCCACCGCCATGTTGCACAGCGTCATGCGCTCCTCCATGCCCATGGCGTCCACGACCGGGCCGGTGAACTCGACGACGCAGTTGGTCGCGCCGTTCACGCCGATTTTGCCGATGAGGTGCAGGATGACGTCCTTGGCGAACACGCCGGGGCGGAGCGTCCCGTTCAGCACGAATTTGATGGACTTCGGCTCGCGGAACGAGCAGACGCCCTTGAGGATTCCCACCTCAAGGTCCGTGGTGCCCACGCCAGCCGCGAACGCGCCGAACGCGCCGTGCGTGCAGGTGTGGCTGTCGCCCATGATGACCGTGTAGCCGGGGCGCACGTAGCCTTTCTCCGGGAAAATCGCGTGGCACACGCCGTTCGCGCCGATGTCGAAGAAGTCCCCGATGCCGTTGCGCCGCGCCCAGTCGCGCAGGATTTTTCCCTGCTCCGCCGTCTTCGAGTCCTTGGCGGGCGTCACGTGGTCGATGACCGCCTTGATTTTCGACGGGTCGAACACGCGGTCCTTGCCGCGCTCCACAAGGTCGTTTATCGCCACCGGCGTGGTGATTTCGTGGCAGAACACGCGGTCGAGCCTGAGGACGTAGGTTCCCGCATACGGCGAGTCCACCAGGTGCGCGTCGAAGATTTTCTGTGCGATGGTCTTTCCCATAATTTCTCCCAATGATGATTTGTAAAAATACTACAGCAGTTTAATTGTGATTAAAATGTTTGTCAAGCATCGCGGCGTTTCCGTCAGCTCACCACATTCTGCGGTCTGCCAGCTATGAATGCTGTGATATTCTCTACGGCGACCGCAAGCAGCCGCTCCCGCGTTTCGCGCGGTGCCCAGGCGATATGCGGCGTGAGCAGGCAGTTCGGCGCGTCGCGGAGTGGGCAGTCCGCGTCCATCGGTTCAGCACGTAGTACGTCAGCCGCGTAGCCCGCGATATGTCCGCCGTTGAGCGCATCCCGCACCGCGCGCTCATCAACCAGACCGCCGCGCGCCGTGTTGATGAGGTACGCCGTCGGCTTCATGAGCGCGAGCGTCCGTTCGTTCACGAGGTTTTCCGTCTCGGAAGTAAGCGGCGCGTGCAGGGTGATGAAGTCGGACTGCCGGAACAGGTCGTCGGTGGAGACCGATGTCTCGCCGCCGACGTGCGAGTGCGCGGTGTGCGCGCGGACGATGATGTTCATGCCGAAAGCATGGGCGATTTCCGCGACTTTCCGCCCGATATTGCCGAAACCGAAGATGCCGAGCGTCTTTCCGCGCAGTTCGGTGAGCGGGGAGAGCCAGTAGCAGAAGTCGGGCTTTTTGGTCCAGTCGCCTTTGTGCACGGACGCGGTGTGCGCCGCCACATGGTTCGTGAATGTCAGGATGCATGCGAACACGTGCTGCGCTACGGCATCCGTGCTGTAGGCGGGAACGTTGGTCACGGTGATGCCCCGCTCGCGACAGGCGGCGGTATCGACCACGTTGTATCCCGTGGCGAGCACGCCGATATATTTCAGTCGCGGGCACTGCGCGAGGAGGTCACGTGTGATGCGTATCTTGTTAAGGAGAATGATGTCGCTGTCCGCGATGCGCTGCGCGACGAGCTCGACTGGCGTGCGCTCGTATACCGTGAGGTTGCCCAGTTTTTTGAGTGCGTCCCAGCTCACGTCGCCGGGGTTCGCTGCATAACCGTCAAGTACCGTGATGTTCATGGTCAGCCCAGGACTTCCACGCCTGTACTTGCGATGGCGGCGTTTATGGCTTCGTCTATGCTTCCTTCAAAATCAACGAGCACCTGTGATTTCTCTGCGGACGTGACGCAAGAGGTGACGCCTGCGACGGCGCTTACCGCTGCTTGCACTTTTCCTGCCGTATCGTCGTCGAACATGCCCACGACATAAATCTTTTTCTGCATTTCAGATGCTCCTCGTATGCAATAGTATAACCCCAGTCCGCCGAATTTGCAAACGAAAATTCAGCATCCGTTGCGCGTGGTGATAGTGGGCGCGAGCGTCTTTCCCAGTTGCCCGCACGCCCCGCCGATGTCACGCCCGCGCCGCGTTCTGAGCGTGACGTTCAGCCCCGCACGCCGTAGCGTTTCCGCGAACTGCTTGCATTCTGCCGCTGTCGGCTCGGCAAAGTCGAGCGTCTCCACGGGATTCCACGGAATGAGGTTGATGTGCGCGTCTAGTCCTCGCGCGAAAGCAATCAGGTTGCGCGCGCTTGCGTCGCCCGTGTTCGTGTCGTGGAGAAGGGCGGCTTCGAGCGTAACGCGCCGTCCCGTTTTTTCCGTATAGTAGGCGATTGCTTCGCGCAAAGCGGGGAGGGGATTTGCCACCGTGACGGGCATCAACCGCTCACGCAGCGCTGTGTCTGCCGTCGTGAGCGAGACGGCGAGACGGACGTGCGGCCCGTTATCCGCAAGGTCGTAGATGCCCGCGACAATGCCCGAGGTGGAGAGCGTAATCCTGCGTGCGGAAAGGGCGCGCCCGCCGCGGTCGGTCAGCACGGCGATTGCCTTGCGCACGGCGGGGAGGTTCGTCATCGGCTCACCCATGCCCATAAAAACGATGTTGTCCAGTGTGCCGGCGTGTTTTTCAAGGTGCAAAAACTGTTCCACGATTTCTGCCGCCGCCAGGCTTCGTGCCAAACCTAACTGCCCGGTTTGGCAGAACGCGCACCGCATGGCGCATCCTGCCTGGCAAGAGACGCAGGCAGTCTTGCGCCCGTCGCGGTCGGTCAGCAGGACGGTCTCCACGGCAAGCCCGTCGGCGAGCGTGATTTGCAGTTTGACCGTGCCGTCGCGGTCGGTCAGTACGGCGCTCACGGCGGTGGAACGCAACACGGTCGTCTCGGCAAGTTGTGCGCGCAGGGGAGCGGGGAGGTTTGTCATTGCGCCAAAGGATTCTGCGCCTTTTCCTATCCACGAGAACAGCTGCTTGCCGTGGAACGCGGGCGTAATGCCCAATTGCTCCGTGATTTCGGCGGCAAGCAGTCCGCAAAGCGCGATTTTTCCGTTTGGCTGGATTTCGCCCGTCATGCGATTTTTTCGAGCATTTCGTTTATCGCTTGGCTGCGCAAGCCTTGTCGCTGGAATTCCTGCAAGGTCTCCACCGCCTCGCGTTTTCGGTTCAGCTTGAGGTAGCAGTCGGCGAGGTCGATGTAGAGGCGGTAGTTCTTCCGGTCGTCGCGGATAAGCGCGGTGAGGCGGTCAATTGCCTCATCGTACTTGCCTTCGCCTTTGCAGATGAGGGCAAGTCCGAGCGCGGCATAGACATCGAAATCGATGTCCATCGCCTTGTTATAATAGTCCGCTGCCGTCTTGTAATCGCCCGTATTGCGGTAGGCATCGCCGGCGCGCGTGAGGATTACCTTGTTCTTCGGGTCGGATTCGAGAATCCGGTTCCAGTATTCCACGGAGCGGTACTGCTGGTTCATGCCGCGATAACAGTCGGCGAGACCGAACAGCGCGTAAAAATTTTTCGGGTCAATCTGGAGCGCACGCTCGAAGTAGTACACGCCCTGGTCAAACGTTTTGAGCTTGCGGTGACAGTTTCCGATGGACGTGAGCACGCGGATGTCCACTGCCGCCTCGTTGCGCTCAAGCATCCGCGTCCAGTAGTAGAGCGCGTCCTTGTACTCTTTGAAGTCATAGTGCAAGTGACCGAGGCCGATGAGCGCGTAGGCGTTCCCGTCGTCCATGTCGAGCACGTGCAGATAGAGTTGCTTCGATTTCTTGAAATCGCGGATTTTACGATATGCGTCGGCAACGCGCGTCAGTACGGTGATGTTGCGGTCGTCATGGGTCAGGTACTGCTCCCAGATTTCTATCGCCTTGTTGTACTGGTTGAGTGCCTTGTAGCAGTCGGCAAGCCCGAACAGCGCGTAGTTGTTGCCGTGATGCGCGTCAAGACAACGCTGGTAGTAGACAATCGCCTCGCGGAAATGGTTCTGCTTGCGCTCGCTGTCTCCAAGCCCGACGAGCGCGTAGTTGTTGTCTTCCTCCAGCGCAAGGATTTTGCTGAACGCATCCTTCGCCTCTTCAATGCGGTTCTCTTTGAGATACTGGTAGCCTTTTTTTGAAAGCTCGGCAATCTCGTTCGGTTGCCGCTCGCCACCGTCCACCGTCCGGGGAAACTCGTCTTTTTGCAGTATATCGCTCATTTTTACCTCATCTGCGGATGCCGCGCTATGCATGGAGCATGACGGAAACGATGTCCGCCAGCTTCTCGTACAACGGTTCTGCCCTGCGCGCGTTGTTCGCGAGGACATAATACTTCAATGCCGTCAGGCTTTCGTTCTTTTTCCCGTAGGCATCACCAACGCGCGTCAGCCCGTCCGAATATCCCGTCGTGATAAAAATCCGCCGTGCCTCGTCGAGCTTTCCTTCGTTGAACAGCACGTTGCCTTTCCTGTTTAGGGTGACTTTCTGTTCCGAAGTCAGCGTTCCGATGGGGCGGTCAGTGACTTTTATGAATCCGTCAGGAATCTCGTGGCTCCGCACGACTTGTTTGTAGTCATCGGTATTCACAA
The DNA here is from genome assembly GCA_022510885.1 of Treponema sp. GTDB lineage: Bacteria > Spirochaetota > Spirochaetia > Treponematales > Treponemataceae > Treponema_D. Next base: position 17,364 of record JAFLSP010000008.1, read on the forward strand.
TTTTTACCTTTTAAGATTACATTGTGCTTTATCGTATCATAGATTTTCGGTTTGTCAAGCGGATTTTACGGTTTTTGTCGGTAAAAATTCACGACGGAGCGGCCGTATGTGCGTCGGTCGGTCAGCACGAGGTTTCCGATGGCATCGGGGAGCGTGTCCTCTTCGGGGTAGTGGATGAGCGTGGTGCCGCCGTCGTTGAGCAGGCCGCGGCGGTCAACCGTTCTGAGCAAGTCGGCGCGGAAGCGGTAGGGGAAGGGCGGGTCGAAAAAAATGTAGTCGAAGCGGTCTTTGCAGCGCTTGAGGAAGAGTTCCGCCGCCATGAAATGACAGCCGATTTTCACCCCCAGTTCTTCGGTCATCGCGACGTTTTCGAGCACCGTGCCCGCTTTGATTTTGTCTTTTTCGCACAGCTGGACGGAAGTTGCGCCCCGCGAGGCGGCCTCGATTGCCACCGTGCCGCTGCCGGAGAACATATCGAGCCACGATGAGCCGGTCAGGTCTCCTAGAATGGCGAAAACGGATTCGCGCATTCTGTCCATGGCGGGGCGGATGATGCCGTCGGGACAGCGGACGGTCCTGCCGGCGAGCGCGCCGCCGGTGATTCTCATCGCTGCGCCCCTGTGTTGAGCGACCAGTACACGTCGTCTTTGGGCAGTTGCCTGTTCGCGCGCGCGAAGTCGAATGCGGTCTGTCCCGTTGTCGTCTTGTAGCGCGTGCGCGCGCCGTGTTCAAGAAGCCATTTGAGCGTCGCGGTGGATGTGTTGGTCTCCGCGGCGTACATGAGCGGTGTTTTTCCCTCGTAGGGGGCGTTGATGGCAATGCCTTTGTCGATGAACAGCTGCAGGACGGACGGCGATACTTCGTTGGTGATGGCGTAGATGAACGCGGCGCACACTTCTTTTTCCGCAGGGGAACGTTTTTCCATTAGCAGGGAGATGATGTCCGTGTTTTTTGCGAATCCTGTGGCAAGGAGTAGCGCGGTAATGCCGTAGTCGTTCTCCATCTGCGGGTTTGCGCCCGCGTCCAAAAGCATTTTGACCGCTTTCGTGCTGTCTGAGAAACGTGCGGCGAACATGAGCGCTGTCCATCCATCGTTGTCCGCTGCGTTGACGTTTGCCTCTGAGTATATGAGGTTCTCCATCATGGCAATGTTCGCCGCACGTGCCGCCTTCATCAGCAGGGTGCGTCCCTCGGCATCTCGCGCGTCAGCATTTTCTATATACTGATACCGTCCTGCATTCGGATTAAATGCGCTGTCGGGTACATGGTCATCTTCGCTGTCAAGCTCCATGTAGTCAAGCAGGTAGACCGGGCGATACGGCTCTGGCTGCGGAACGGGCTGGTCTTTTGACTGCACGGGAATTGGCGGTGCAGGCTCTGGTTCGGCAGCACTCTCGATTTCCGGCTCAGGCTCTGGTTCGGGAAACAAGACGAGTTCCTCGATTTCCTGCTCTTCCGGGGGGAGGTCTGCCTGCTTTGTCGAACGGCATGTGGAAAGAGACACCAACACTATCAGGAGGAATATGGCTTTTTTCATCGCGTGACCTGATTATATCCTTTCTCTTCCTTATCGGCAAGAAGCGCGAGGAAATTGACCGTCCCAGGCGGGGTATTGACCTAAAACCCGCGATTTTGTAAGATGGCGTAAAACCTTGAGGCCGCGCATGCGGCTTCCATTTGACCATAAGGAGCATACGATGAGAAAGTATGAGCTTATGACTATCTATCCGGTGGCGGATGATACGTTCAAGGCGGGGTCGGACGCGGTTCGTGCCGTTCTGACGGAATTCGGCGCGACAATTGAGAAAGAAGAGCCGTTCGGTGACCGAGACCTTACCCATGAAGTGAAGAAGCACAAGCGGGGGCGATTCCTGCTGTTTACGCTGAGCGTGAACCCGGCGAAGCTCGCGGACATAGACCGTCAGTTCCGGTTAAACGCCAATCTGCTTCGGTCGCTGTTCGTCCGGCTTGACGAACGGAAGGCTGGCTGAGCGTCATCATCGCATTGGAGGAAGGTTTATGACAGACATCAACCACGTCACGCTTGTCGGGCGGCTCACAAGAGATTTGGGGAATGACGAGCGTTCGTTCGGGTATCTTCCGAGCGGTCAGGCGCGCGCGAACATCAGCATTGCCGTAAACCGTACCCGCAAGCAGGGCGACCAGTGGGTTGACGAAGCCAATTTTTTTGATGTCACCATTTGGGGAAGAACTGCGGAAAACCTGAAGCCATACCTGACGAAGGGCAAGCAGATTGCCATCGACGGTTACCTCAAGCAGGACCGTTGGGAAAAAGAAGGGCAGAAGTTCAGCAAAGTGACGGTCGTTGCGAACAACGTGCAGTTGCTCGGCGGCAGGTCGGACGGCAGTGCGCCGCAGGGAACGACTGGTGGATATACGCCGCGCTTTCAGGGCGGCAGTTCCGCGCAGTCCGAGCCTGCGCCGTATGAGGGCGGTTTTGGCGGCAACGGTGGCGACTTCCCCGAGGACATCCCATTTTAATCACTAAGGAGCATTTGATATGTCAGACGAAGTTGAGAAGACGGAAATTGAGAAAAAAGTGCCGGACGCGGAGACGCAGAGTGCGGGCGACGGGCGTGAGGAGGAGCGCGGTGCGCGTAAGGGCAAGACGTTCTTCCGCAAGAAAGTGTGTCGTTTCTGTGCTAACAAGGCAAAGATTGACTACAAGGATGCGGACGGTCTGCGTCGCTTTACGACAGAACGCGGCAAGATTCTGCCGCGCCGCATCACGGGTACGTGCGCCAAGCATCAGCGTGAGCTTTCGCTTGCAATCAAGCGTGCGCGTGTCATCTGCCTGTTGCCGTTCGTAGCAGACTGATTGTCGCTTCGCGCGGCGTGTAAATCATGTGCGGTACGCCAACTCCTGGCAGTGCCGCGTACATCACAAAGAGGAGCTTGTACCATGAAAGTTATTTTGAATCAAGACGTGAAACATTTGGGCGAGATGGGCGATGTGAAGAACGTCGCGAACGGATATTATCGTAATTATCTGTTTCCGCATGGCTTTGCCGTTCCGTACAATGACGTGACCGTGGCGTACTTCGAAAGCCGCAAGGAAGAAATCGAGGCACGCAAGGAGCAGAAGCGAAAAGATGCCGCAAGCCTCAAAGACAGGCTGGAGGCACTGACGGTGGAGCTGCTCATGCCAGCGGGGGTGAATGGCAAGCTGTACGGTGCGGTCTCTACGCAGACGCTCGCCGACTATCTGCATAAGAACGGCTTTGAAATTGAGCGCAAGCGTATTGAGATTCCCGGAACTGCTATCAAATCGACGGGCAGTTACCATGCAATCGTCCATTTGTACGAGGCGCAGACGGCAGAACTGAAGATTTCGGTCGTTGCGCAGGAGGATGAGAGCAGGAAGGCTGCTTCCAAAGCGGCAGATGCGGCAAAGCCGGAGGCTTCTGCCGAAACGTCTGCGCCTAAAGCCGAGGAGACAGTGGTCGAGTAATCACCGCATTTCCGCGTGAGAAGCCGAAGTCGCAGGGCTTCGGCTTTTTCTTTTGCGGATGGAGAGGAGATATGGATACCGCACTGAAAGATTCCGTACCGCCGCATAATGCCGAGGCAGAACAGGCGACGCTTGGGGCGCTGCTTCTGGACTGGAACGCCATCAACGATGTGGTGACGAAACTGCGTCCGGAGCATTTTTATTCCATGCAGAATCAGGTCGTGTACCGGGCGATGCTCGGGCTGTTCAGCCGTAGCGTGACTGGCGACTCAATTACGATTATCAACGAGCTTGCGGCGGCGGGCGAGCTTGACAAGGCGGGCGGAGCAGCTTACGTCGCCTCTCTGACTGATGTCGTGCCTACAGCGGCGAATATCGATTACTACGTGAATCTTGTGCTTGACCGTGCCACGCGCCGCAATCTCATCAGAATGTCGTCCGAAATCAAGGCGACCGCCTTTGACGAGACGCGCGAGAGTCGCATGATTCTTGAGGAAGCGGAGAAAAAGATTTTCGCGCTCGCCGATTTGGGGCAGGTGACGACCGTGCATGACATGAAGGAAATCGTGCCCCTGACGATTCAGACGATTGAGCAGCATTACACGAACCACGACACGTTCACGGGCGTTCCGAGCGGCTTCGTTCGTCTTGACACGCTGACGAACGGTTTCCAGAAGTCGGAGCTTATCATCATCGGTGCGCGTCCGTCCATGGGTAAGACAGCGCTCGCGCTCAATATGATGGAGCATATCGCCGTGCAGAATAAAACGCCGTGCGGCTTTTTTTCGCTTGAGATGTCCTACGAGCAGATTGGGCAGCGGTTGCTTTCACAGAGCGCGCGCGTCTCAGGGGCGAAGATGCGCAGCGGTATGCTCAAAATGGAAGATTTCCAGAAGTTGCAGGAAGCCGCAGGTCGTTGCTATGAGGCACCGCTTTATATCGTGGACACGCCCAATATGCCGCTCGTTGACCTGCGCGCGATGGCACGTCGTTTGGTTGTCAATCATGGCGTGGAGATTATTTTCATCGACTATATCGGGCTGATTTCCACGGAAAATCCCTCTGCGCCAGTATACGAACAGATGAGCGAGGTGTCCAAGTCACTTAAGGCGCTTGCCCGTGAACTGGAAATTCCGATTGTCGCGCTATGCCAGGTCTCGCGCGACGCGGAAGGGCAGGAGCCGACACTCGCTCAGTTGCGCGGCTCCGGTTCAATTGAGCAGGATGCCGATGCAGTCATGTTCATTCACCGTGAGCGAAAAAGCACTGCCGAGGACGAGCCGAATCCCGTGCAGGACGCGAAGCTTGTCGTCGCAAAGCAACGCAATGGGCCGACGGGCGATGTTCCACTGTTGTTTTTGAAAAGTTTTACAAAATTTGAGAACAAACTGAACGAGGAAGGGAACTGAACAACCATTTCAGTTCAAAAGCATAAAACGAAAAAAGAGCTGCGACTTTTGCCGCAGCTCTTTTTTCGTTTGTTGTTCAGTCAAATATACTGATAACCAATTCCGGTAACCGTCATTTGCTTAATTGCGTCAAATCTGTTTTATTCAGCAGAATCGGCGTACCAGTCGCTGACGTGACGATGATGCCTCCCTGGGTGACAGTAATCGGTGTAGACGGTCTGACGCGCACGGGCGACTTGAGTTGGTTTTCGAGTTCTGCGTTGAACTTGCCCACCACGAAAGCATCACTGTCCTGTATAACGCAGTAGTAACTGTTGCCATCCTGCACGAGCACGGAATTCGCGGCAATCGTCTCGTTGCTTTCCTTGATGATTTCCAAAGTATCCTTATCCAAATGGACAAGTTTGACCGTGCCGTTGCCGACATTCTCACCCGCAATGGCAATGAGCGTGCTGTCGTTTTCGTAGAATGTGCGGCTTTGGATGACGGTGACCGGCGATTTCTTTATCAGTTCGCCCGTTGCGGTGTTCATGCGTACTATTGCAGAGCGCTGTCCCAAGTCGTCCTCTGCGGTGAGACCATACACACTCGTTGACCTGCCGTTCCTTTCTTGCTGCTCGATGACCTGCTGCTGGTCTTGTGCGATGGATGAGCGTTCTTGCTGTGCCTCACTGCGTTTTTGGTCGGCGGTGTTCTGTGCGCTGTCGGCTTTCTGCTGCTGCTCGTCGGCCTTCTGCTGCTGCTCGTCGGCCTTCTGCTGCTGCTCGTCGGCCTTCTGCTGTTCCTGTGCCGCCTGCTGTTGCTGTGCATTTGCATCAGACTGCGCTGCTGCCGCTTCCTGCTGTTTTGTATTTGCGTCGGCTGTTGCTGCGCGGGCATCTTCCTGCGCCTGTTTGTCAGCAGGATTCTCATTGGCTTTTTTCTGAGCGTCGTCCGCTGTTTTCTTTGCATCATCAGCTTTCTTTGCAGCATCCTCCGCGGCTTTCTTTGCGGCATCAGCTTTTGCTTTTTCCTCGTCGGCTTTCTGTTGCGCTTCTGCCGCTTTTGCCTTTTCCTCGTCGGCCTTCTTCTGGGCTTCGGCTGCCTTTGCTTTTTCTTCGTCGGCCTTTGCCTGTTCTGCGGCTGCCTGTTCTGCCGCGTTGTCGGCCTCGCGTTCCTTTATATCGACCATGCCCTTGCGGTCATCGATGCCCTTGTCATCGTCCTCCTGCATCGACTCAATCACTTCCCGGTCGGAGATGACCGAGGTGTCCACCGTGCTCAGCCCGCCGTTGATGTCGTAGAGCGGGATGACCAGCTGCGTCCTGCCCGGCCACTCGCGGTAGGAGAGCGCGATGCCAACGCTGTCGGCGGTCAGGTTGTCGGTGACGATGGTCTTGTATTTTTCGCGGAACATATCGAGCCGTCCGCGGTACACGGCGTTGTAAACGGTGACGAACGTCGCCACGACGTCCGCGTCCTGCCGCGAGTAGCCGTATGCCGCCGTTAAGTAGGCGGAGATAATTCTGCGCACGTTGGTGATATGGTCAACGATGGCGTCAGGCCCGATAATGAGAATATCCGCGTCGAGTTTACTGGTTTCCGCAGGGTCGATGGCGTGGATGACCGCATATTTGGGCGCGTAGCCGTAGGAACCCGCCTGGTCAACGTTCTGCGCGACCATGTTGCCGATGTTGGAGCCAATCGCGCGGATTTCTTCAATCGTGTTGATGACCGAATGCGGCCCGACGTAGTTCTCGAACACCACGTCGCTGCCGCTGATGCTTCTGATTTCGTCCTCATCGACTTCTACGGCAAACGTGCCGCAGACGAGCGCGAGCGCGGAGACGAGTGCGCATAGGATTTTCCTGCTATTCATATCTGCTCCTTGCATATTACGTGCAATATAATCTGTATTATAGTCCTAAATCCTTTAGTCGTGCAAGGGTCTTGCGGGCATAGTCGCGGGTCGCCGTGTCGAATTGTGGGAGAAAAAGATAGGTCAAGATTGCCTTGCCTTTTGTCACCAGCGCAGGGCGACCCATAAAGCGGCAGATTGAAAAAGTTGCGTCGCATAGGATTTTAAGCGCGTTTTGGTCGCGCGGGGAGAGACGGTGCTCCGCAACCGATTCCAGTGCCGCGAGGATTTTTCCCTCACCGTCATAGCCTTGCCGTCCTGCCTCGCGGATAGTGAGCGCGAGTAGCGAGGGGTCTTTCTCGCGCGTAAGCAGCGTGACGAATTCGTCGGCAAAGCAGTCTGAGCCAAACTGTGCCATCAACTGGATGAGCGACTGCGTATAGATAGGATGTTCCTTGAAATACGAGCCGCCGTCGCGCCTGCCGCGCATGACCGACGCTTCATCCATGAAATACGACTGCATCTCGCGCTTGAGGTTGGAAAGCCACGTTCTTTCGCTCTTGCCGTAGTCGCCGCGTTTCAGCCCCGCGCTCATCTGCGCGAGCGTCTGCGCGGAAAGCCGCTCGATATTCAGGTTGCCAATCGTGCTTTTTGCAGTACCTATGGTCAGGTATGAAGGATGGTCAACGTGCGCGCCCTGCGGCATCTGCCTCTCCACGGTCTGTCGCATGAGAAAGGCGCGTAATGACCAGTCTTTTTGGCAGAGCACGAGGTCATTCCGTGTGGTATAGAAGACGAAATCCCAGGTGCTCTTCTTGGGGAGTTCCGCCTGCCAAATAAGCGAGCCGTCTGGCTTGCATTCGAGTGCGTGCTTTTCATCGGCAAGAAAGAATCCCGCTGTGGTGGCGCGGAGAAACGACAGGTTCTTGAGCTGAATGTCGCCCAGTTCTGCCTGTTCAAGCAAGGTTCCCGTTGCGATGGAGACGAGCGAGAACGTCGTTCCTTTTCCGCCCGCACTGAAAAACGCCGCTGCCGTGCCGTCGTGCGTCACGCAGATGTGCGCAGAGCTTCCCCGTGCCGCAGAATTGATGACCCATGCTTTGACCGCCTTGTCGTCACGCACATTGCACAGGGCGATGGTCTTGTCGTCCTGTGAGATGAGAATGCCGGCATCGCAGGCGCTTGCGGCGATGATTCTACCCGTAAACGTCAGCGTCTCCAGTACCTCGCCGAAGGGACTGACACGGATGCCTGTGGACGCGCCGTCCTTGGTCTGTCTGCTGACCGCGAGCAGTGACCCGTCGTCAAAAGTGAGTAGGGGAATTGTGTCCGCCTCGCCCGTGACGATGCTCCATTTTCGGATGCCGCTCAGTCCGTAGCAGGCGAGCGCGTTTTTCCCCCGCACGAACACGCGCCCGTCCCTGCCCACGAGCGGAGATTCGGTCACGACAAAGCCGACATTTACCGACCAGAGCGTCAGGCCGCTTGGGTTGACAAGATTGAGCGTCCTGCCTGCCGTGATGACGTAGAGAAAGTCGCCGAACGCGGTGAGATAGGGGGTCTGTTTGCCGTTTACCGCTTTCTGCCACAGGCGCGTGCCAGTTCTGCTGAATGCGGAAATCATCCTGCCGTCGGTGAACACCGCAAAACCGAAATCGGTTTCCACAGGCGGGGCGACTGCCGTTCCCGCACCTACGGCGACCCATGAAGGCTGTTGCCTGGTCAAGTCGGCGATGGGCATGATGTGTTCACCGGTCTTTGCGCTGGCAGTTACAGCGAACAGGAGAGTCATAATCAAAAGTATCTGCATCCGCAGGATGCTAGCAGTTTGTCTCATTATGTGGCGTGACTCTCAAAAAATGCGAGGCTTTCGATGTGCGAAGTCTGCGGGTAAAAATCAAGCAGATACAATGCGGTCATCGCGTACCCTGCGTGTATGAGTGCGGCGGCATCGCGGGCGTGGGTGGCTGGGTCGCAGGAAAGGCTGCGGATATGTGCGACCTTGTGTGCGCAGAGCCAGTCGCGCACTGCCTTTTCCATGCCCGAGCGCGGTGGGTCGATGACCACTGCGTCAAAGTCACCCTGCCGCGTGAGAAGTTGCGTCGCGTTTTCTCGCACCCATTTTTCTCCGCTCACGCCGTAACTTTCGTGCGATTTCCCTGCGAGATTGCGCTCCGCTTGTACGAGTGCGTCACGGTTGTGCTCTACGAGCGTGACATGCTCAAAGCAGTCAGACAGGAAGACCGAAAAAATCCCTGCCCCCGCGTACATATCGAGCGCATGCGAACCGTTTAATCCCTGCATAAGCACGCCGACCGTCTGCTCTAGCACGGCAAGGTTGGATTGGAAAAAGCCATGGGTGTCAAAATGCACGGTCTTCCCTGCAAGCAGAACCGAACAGACCGACTGCGTGCCTGGCGTCGTTCCCGCAAAGCGCGGTGGTACTCTGTGTTTTATCCGCTTTCTGAGCTTCTCGCTCATCACAGGCTGCGTGCGTTTCTTTTCTTCTGCAACGATGAGGTGGTCAAACGGCGTGGCGTTCTGCACGCGTGCATCGCCAAAAACGTGGCATCGTCCGCGCGGACGCTCCGACTGCGGCACGGAGGCGAGGTATGCATTGACCTGCGGTGTGGCGACCGGGCAGGTGGTGAGCGGAACGACCGTGTTGCTTCCGCGTCGGTTGAATCCGCCGTCCGTCAGTTGGATGCGCGCGCGGTATCCCCGTTCGTCGCCCGCAATCAGCCGAATGTCTGGCACCGTGATTCCCTCACGTGCAAAGCAGTCCTGAAGGATGCGCATCCGCAACTCCCGTTGGTGTGTGGCGGAAACGTGTTGCATCGTGCATCCCCCGCAGATTCCATACAGCGGGCAGAACGGTTGCACGCGCTGCTCCGATGGCTCGACAATCTGTATGATTTTCGCAATGTCGTAGTCACGGAAGGATGCGGTGATTTCGACTTCTAGGGCCTCGCCGGGAATGGCGTCGGGGATGAACAGGGTTTTTCCGTTCACTTTCGCTATGCAGTTCCCGCCGAACACCATCTTTTCCGCAACAACTCGCTCGCCCATGGCACAAGCATAGCAAAAATCGCGCGAAATGTACAGAACAGGCAGTTTGTGCCGTTCTGTTATCCTAAGAAATTGATTGTTTGAATCGTTACAGTG
>JAFLSP010000080.1 GCA_022510885.1 Treponema sp.
CCAAGCAGAAAAAAGGACGAAAACTAAGCTTTAAAAAACTAGCAGAGAACCTCAGGCAGCCGGGCGAACCGGGGAAGAAACTCACGGAGACCTTCGCCTTCAAGTTTGAGCGCGCGCTCGCGGTGCTGATGGCGGTCTTTTTTGCCGCGCTCATCGTGATTCTCACGCGCTCAATCAGCGCGGGCGACGTGGAGACCTACCGCCGCTTCAACGCGACCGTGGCGACGGAAAGCGCGACGGCAATCTCGTACTGGGTGGACAGCTACTATAAAGACCTGCGCGTCTTCACCAAGGCAAACGTGTTCCTGACCGGCGACATCGACAGCGTGCGCGACTATATGATGGAAAACACGCAGCTCGTCGCGTCCGACTTTGACTACGTGGGCATCTGCGACACGGAAGGCAACCTGTACACCTCCACGAACGAGACGGCGAGCGTGCGCGGCGAGCCGTTTTTCAGCCAAATCCTCACGTCGGGCGCGGACGAGTACATCAGCGACCCGACTGTTTCCACGGTAACAGGCGATACGGTGGTGTACGTGGCGGTCTCGGCGGTGAACGCGAACGGCAACGTGTACGGCATCTTCCTCGGCGCGATTCCCGTGTCGATTATCGAGCATGAGATTACCCGCATCAATATAACGGGGAACGGGTACATTTTCGCACTTGACGGCGACGGCACGATTATCGCGCACAGCGGCAATTCGGCCGAGGTCGGGCAGAACTACTACGAAATGGGCGACACGGCGAGCGGGCTTGTCGGCTTCCGCGACATTGCGGACAACATGATTTTCGGCAAGAACGGCGACGGCATCGTCAAAGACCGGCGCGCAAAAAAGACGAACTACATTTTCTACACGCCCGTTGACGGCACCAACTGGTCGCTGGGCATCTCCGTCCCCGAATCGGAAATCCGCGCGGGCGCGCGCCGCAGCAGCTTCACCATCGCGCTGTGCGCCATCGTCATCGGCATCCTTTTGCTGCTGTTCACGGCGGTCTACCTGCACGTCCTGCTCCGTCCCCTGCTCGCGCTCAAGGCCTCCATCAAAGAAATCGCGAGCGGCGACGCGGACCTGACCAAGAAAATCGACGTGCATACCAAGGACGAAATCGGCGACGTGGTGCAGGGCTTCAACCAGTTCACGGAGAACCTGCGCAAGATTATCAGCGGCGTAAAGGACTCCAAGGAGGAACTGACGGACATCGACGGCAACATGCAGCACACCGCGCTCGAAACGGCCGGCTCCATCAACCAAATCTTGGAGCACATCGACGGCGTTATCGGCAAGGTTGACAGCCAGAGCAAGAGCGTACAGCAGACGGCGGACGTGGTGACGCAGATTGCGAAGAACATCGAAAGCCTGAACAAACTGATTGAGGGGCAGACCTCCGGCGTGGGCGAGGCGAGCACGGCCGTCAAGGAAATGCTCAGCAACATCTCGACCGTGGCGCGCAACACCGAGCAGATGGCGGACTCCTTTTCGGAACTGGAGCGGGCGGCGGAAAACGGCGTGATGAAGCAGGACGCGGTGAACAATCAGATTGTGCTGATTCAGGAGCAGAGCAAGATGCTCGTGGCGGCAAACCGGGCGATTGCGAAAATCGCGTCGCAGACGAACCTGCTTTCCATGAACGCGGCGATTGAGGCGGCACACGCGGGCGAGGCGGGCGCGGGATTCGGCGTGGTCGCGGACGAGGTGCGCAAGCTCGCGGAGACCTCGGCGGCGGAGTCAAAGTCAATCGGCAACGAGCTGAAGAACATCAGCGAGCTGGTCACGGGCATGGTCGCCGCAAGCTCGGAGGCAAAGCGCGCCTTTGCCGACGTAAAGGAGAGCATTCAGAAAACCGACGAACTGGTGCGGCAAATCCGCACGGCCATGCACGAGAGCGAGGAAGGCAGCAAGCAGATTACCGACGCGCTGCGCATGATGAACGACAGCACGGCGGAAGTGCGCACCTCGTCGGAAGAGATGAGCAAGGGCAACACGGCGATTTTGGGCGAGGTGAAACTGCTGCAAGAGGCGACCGACGTCATCAAAGTGAGCGTCACCGAAATGTCGGAGAGCGCGCGGCAGATTAAGGGCAACGGCGACACGCTGGGCGACATCTCCGAGTCCATGGGTCAGACCATCGGGCATATCGGCTCGCAAATCGACCTGTTCAAGGTGTAGCGGCACGTGGTAACGCAAGTCAGCATTACGATTCGCGGCGAGGACGAACACAAGCCGGCCTTCATCAAGGACAAGATTCTGCTCGCGCTCGCGGCGCAGGGCATTCCGTTCCGCTCCGCAAGCGAAATCACGCCCGTTTTCATCAAAAAATCGATTGACGCGCGGCATGGGCGCGTAAAACTGGTGATGCGCTATGACGTGTACATCGGCGAAAGCCCCCGGGAGAAAGCGGACGCACTGCCCGTGTGGAAGCAAGCGGACGGCAAAAAGCGCGTCGTCATCGTGGGCGCAGGGCCGGCGGGCTTGTTCGGCGCGCTCCGCCTGCTTGAGGACGGCATCAAGCCGATTATCATCGAGCGCGGCTCCGTCACGACCGAGCGCAAAAAGGACATCGCCGCCATCAGCACGCGCGGCATCGTGGACGCGGACAGCAACTACTGCTTTGGCGAGGGCGGCGCGGGCACGTTCAGCGACGGCAAACTGTACACGCGCAGCAACAAGCGCGGCGACATCGGGCGCATCCTGCGCATTTTCGTCGCCTTCGGCGCACATCCCGCCATCCTCACCGACGCGCACCCGCACATCGGCACGGACAAACTGCCGCACATCATCAACGCGATGCGCGAAAAAATCATCGCGCTGGGCGGCGAATTCCTGTTCGACACCAAGTGCGTCGGCTTTGAGACGGACGGCGCGCGCGTGACGGGCGCACGACTGCGCGGAACGAAAACGGGCGTGGAGCAGGTCGTCCGCGCGGATGCCGTCGTGCTTGCGGCCGGGCATTCCGCCAACGACATCTACGAACTGCTTGCCCATACCGCGCCCGCCGCCCTTGAAGAAAAGACCTTTGCAGTCGGCGTGCGCGTGGAACATCCGCGCGAGCTGATTGATGCAATCCAATTCCACGGAAAGGACATGGCGCAGGCGGCAGAATACCGGCTGACCACGCAGGTGGACGGACGCGGCGTGTACAGTTTTTGCATGTGTCCCGGCGGCTTCATCGTGCCGAGCAGCACCGCCCCGCAGCAGATTGTCATCAACGGTATGTCGAGCGCGGCGCGCAACAGCCGCTGGAGCAACAGCGCCATCGTGGTGGAGACGCGCCCCGAGGACATTCCCGCCGAATGCCGGACGCGCGCGCAGCAGGACGGCGTTCCCGCCCTTGCGGGCCTGTACTGGCGCACACAACTGGAATCTCAGACGGCGCGCCACGGCAACGGACAGCAAGCCCCCGCACAGCGGCTCACCGATTTTTTGGCGCACAAGGATTCGCTAGACCTACCGCGCACCAGCTACACGCCGGGAGTCGTTCCCAGCCGCCTGGACGCATGGCTTCCCGCGCACGTGGGCGCACGGCTTGCGACGGCATTCCAGACGTTCAACAAACTCATGCGCGGCTTTATCTGCGACGACGCGCTGCTCGTCGCCATTGAGACGCGCACGAGTACGCCCGTCCGCATTGCCCGCCACAAGGACACGCTTGAATGCGTCGCGCTCAAAGGGCTGTACCCGGCCGGAGAAGGCGGCGGATATGCCGGGGGCATCGTGAGCAGCGCGATGGACGGGGAAAACGTCTGCGCGTCGGTCGCGCGGACGCTGCGGTAGGCATAGCACCCGCACAAAATTCATTGCAGTTTCAGTCGATTTTATGCCGCAAGGCGGAGACGATGCCCTACAGCACGCTCTTCAAGAACTGCTGCAAGCGTTCGTTCTTGGGCGCGCCAAAAATCGCCTCTGGCGTGCCTTCCTCCACGATTTTCCCGCTTTCCATGAACACCACGCGGTCGGCGACCTCGCGGGCAAAGCCCATTTCGTGCGTCACCACAATCATCGTCATGCCCTCTTCGGCAAGCCCCTTCATCACGGAAAGCACCTCGCCCACCAGTTCCGGGTCAAGCGCGCTCGTCGGCTCGTCAAACAGCATGATTTTCGGCTCCATGGCGAGCGCGCGGGCAATCGCCACCCGCTGCTGCTGACCGCCGCTCAGTTTGCCCGGGTATTCGTCCACCTTGTCGGCAAGCCCCACGCGGGAAAGCAGGTCAAGCGCGCGGCTCTTCGCCTCCGCCTTGGGAACGCCGCGCACGTGCATGGGCGCAATCATCACGTTCTCAAGCACGGTCTTGTGCGGGAACAGGTTGAACCGCTGGAACACCATGCCCATCTCAAGCAGGATGCGGTTGCGCTCCTTTTTGGGCATCTTGAAGTTGACCCTGCCGTCCTCGTAGTCGTCAAGCAGCGTGTCCTCCACATAAATCTTGCCGCTGTCGATTTTCTCCAGATGGTTCAGCGTGCGCAGGAAAGTCGATTTGCCCGCCCCGCTCGGCCCGATGATGCAGACAACCTCCTGTGCCTCCACCGCGAGCGAAACGCCTTTCAGCACGTGCAGGTCGCCGAATGAAACGTCAATGCATTCCGTCCTAATCATGCTCATTGCCGCACCGCCTACTCATACACCGAATAACGCCGTTCCGTCCGGCTGAACACGAACGAAAAGACCGCCGTGATAATCAGGTACAGAATCATCGCCGGAATGTAGACCAGCTCATTGCCCGAGGACGAGGCGATGCTGCGCGTAATCTTGGTGATGTCCTCAAGCGCGATGAGCGACACGAGCGAAGCGTCCTTCAAGACCATGATGAACTCGTTGCCAATCGACGGAATGAGCCGCCGGACTGACTGCGGCACGATAATCAGCCCCATCATCTGCCAGTAACTGAAGCCAAGCGCGCGGCTCGCCTCGTTCTGCCCCTTGTCGATTGACTGGATTGCCGCGCGGATGTACTCCGCCATGTACGCCGCGCTGTTCAGCGAGAACGCGATGAAGGCCGCAAGGAATTTGTTGCGCAAAGTCAGCACGGGGAACAATTTGGGCAGACCGAAATACAGAAAATACAGCTGCATGAGCAGCGGCGTCCCGCGGAAGAAAAAGATGTAGGCACCGCACAGTTTGTTGAGCCACTGCCGCTTCGCCATCTTGCCGAGCGCGAGAAACAGCCCCAGCACCACGCCCGCCGCCACCGACGTGAGCGTGAGCAGCACCGTAATTTTCGCGCCGTTCAGCAGCGCGGGAATCCAGTTGATGATTTTCTGCAACGCGGTCATGCCCGTTTCCTTACTGCACCGTGCTCGTCAAGTCCGCGCCGAACACGCTCAGGTATATCTCCCGCATCGTGCCGTCCGCAAACATCTCGGCAATTGCGGCATCTATCCGTTCCGTGAGCGCGTCGTTGCCCTTGCGGATTGCCACGCCAAAATACTCGTCCGCAGAGCCGGTCCAGGTCGAAACGAATGCCGGGTCGTCCTTGTAGTTCGCGTACACCAAAGCGTCGGAGACCACCGCGTCACAGCGGCCGAGCTTCAGCTCGTCGTAGGCGTTAATCACCTTGTCAAATTCCGCCGGCGTGAACGACAGCCCCGCAATCGCCTGCTTTTCCATGAACAGGTCGCTCGTGGTCTCCGCCTGATACGCCACCACCTTTCCCGCCAGGTCAAGCGGGCCTTCCGGGCGGAAGTCCGCCGCCGCGCGCACCACGATTGCCTGCCCGTTGCCCACATAGGGCACGGAAAAATCCATCGACTCCAGGCGTTCGGGCGTAACCGTCGCCGCAGACATCACCACGTCGTACTTGTTCGTCTCAAGCCCCGCAAAAATGCCGTCCCACGCCGTGTCAATGAATTCCGCCGTCAGACCGAGCCGCTCCGCGACCGCCTTGCCCAGCTCAACGTCAAAGCCAATCGGCGTCTTGCCGTCCACGTCATAATATTCCATCGGCGGATACCCGATTTCCATGCCCACCTTGAGCACGCCCTTCTCAATCGTGAACTCGCCCGCCTCCGTCTTTTTGCCGCACCCGGACAGCATCATGCCCGCTGCCACCACCGTTGCCAGAACCGCAACCGACTTTTTCATCTTGCACCTCCACGTCTTGCCGGGAACGACGCACCGCCGCGCCCGCATGATATAATAGAAGAAGCACCCGATTTGGTCAATCGATATGCAAAAAAACTGCATATTTATGCAATGTTGCCTCGTCAAAACCGCCGATTTCTGCTAGACTGAGCCATGCTCTCGTTTGAAAGTGATTACATTGAGGGCGCGCACCCGGAAGTCCTGCGCCGCCTGACCGAAACCAACCTCGAACAGCTCTCCGGCTACGGCGCAGACCGCTACACGCAGTCCGCGCGGGAAAAAATCGCCGCCGCCTGCGCGCTGCCGCTTTCCGACGGCACGACGGACGGCGCGCAGGTTTCCTTCCTGACCGGCGGCACGCAGACCAACCAAATCGTCATCGACACGATGCTCCGCCCGCACGAAGGCGTTGTCGCCGTGCAGACGGGACACGTGGCGGCGCATGAGGCCGGCGCCATCGAGTTCACCGGGCGCAAGGTGCTTGTGATTCCCGACCGCGACGGCAAGATGGAAGCCGCCGCACTGGACGCATACATCACGGCGTTCTACGCAGACCGCAACCACGAGCACATGGTGTTCCCCGGCATGGCGTACATCTCGCACCCCACCGAATACGGCACGCTCTACACCAAAGCCGAGCTGACCGCCCTGCACGACGTGTGCCGCAAGCACGGCATTCCCTTGTTCATAGACGGCGCGCGCCTGGGCTACGGGCTGGCAAGCACGGCCGCCGACCTGACCCTGCCGGACATCGCGCGGCTGTGCGACGTGTTTTATATCGGCGGCACGAAAGTGGGCGCGCTGTGCGGAGAGGCCGTCGTCTTTACGCACGCCAACCGCCCCGCGCACTTTGACCACCTCGTCAAAAAGCACGGCGCGCTGCTCGCAAAAGGCCGCCTGCTCGGCGTGCAGTTCGACGCGCTGTTCACGGACGATTTGTATTTCGCCATCAGCCGCAACGCCATTGAGCGCGCGGAAGAGCTGAAAGCCGCGTTCGCGCAAAAAGGCTACCGCTTCCTCATCGACTCGCCCACCAACCAGCAGTTCGTCATCCTCGGCAACGCAAAGATGGCGTCGCTCAAACAGCACGTGGCGTTCAGTTTTTGGGAGACCCTCGACAGCGACCACACCGTCGTCCGCTTTGCCACCAGCTGGGCGACCACGCGGGAAAACGTGCAGAAACTGGCGGACTTGCTGTAGGATTCGCTACGCCGCGCCCTGCCGCCGCCGCTGCACCAGGTCGGGAAGCGTCTGCGCGAGCACGACCGCGGCAAAAATCAGCACGCAGCCGACCGCCATGCGGACGGTGAGCCGCTCGCCCAGCAGCAGCGCGCTGAACAGCACCCCGAACACGCTCTCAAACGAAAGCAGCAGCGACGCGAGCGCGGACGGCAGGTATTTCAGCCCCACGTTCTGCAACACGAAGGCGACCATAGTGGAAAGCAAACCGAGGTAGAGCATGGAAAGCACCACGCGCGGGTTCGCCACCTGCGCGAGCGGGAACGCGCCGTCGATGAGCGGCGCGGCAAGCCAGGAAAAAACCGCCGCAAACAGGAATTGCAGCACCGTCAGCAGAATCGGGTCATGCTCCGCGTCGTACTTTGCCGTAAAGATGATGTGCAGCGCGTAGAAAACGCCGCAGGCCAGCGTGAGCAGGTCGCCCACATTCACCGCGCCGCCGTCGCCCGTGCCGAGCGCGAGCATACCGATTCCCGTCACCGACATCAGCGCACAGACGAACACGTACCAGGCAGGCCGCCGCCGTTCCAAAATCCACAGGAACAGCGGAATGAGCATGACGTAAATCGTCGTGAGAAAGGCATTCTTGCCCGCCGTCGTGTAGCCGCAGCCAATGGTCTGGAACAGATACGCCGCAAAAAGAAGCGCGCCCAGCAGCGCACCCCGCGCCCAGGCGCGCCCCGTAAGCGAACGCAGCCGCGCGCAGTAGATGACCGCAAGCGCGACCGCCGCAATCGTAAAGCGGAACGCCATCATCCATACCGCGCCGATATAGTCCAGACTGTCCTTTACGATGACGAAAGCGAAGCCCCAGATTGCCGCCGCAAGCAGCAGCCCGACGCTCGCCAAAAGCGAAACGGATTTTTTTGTCATGGGGAGTATGGTATATCGTTGCGGAAAAAATTGCAAGCAAGCACG
>JAFLSP010000081.1 GCA_022510885.1 Treponema sp.
CGTCGTGCTGACGGCGTGACCTTTCTGCAAAATGAAGATGCGCTCGTCGCTGTCGCCCTCAAAATAGACGATAGCCCCTTTGGTGTATTGAATAACTTTTGGCATACCCTGTCCTTGTGCCTTTCACTATACCAAAACGGCGCGATATATGCTAGTATCATGCGCATGATAGACCTGCATTCGCATTCGACCGCTTCGGACGGCATCTCGTCTCCCGCCGACGCCGCCCGCTACGCTGCGGAGAAAGGGCTGACCGTGTGGGCGCTGACCGACCATGATACCGTCGCGGGACTGCACGATGCCGCCCGTGCGTGCCGTGAGGCGGGAATCGTCTTTGTGCCGGGCATCGAAATCACGGTGCACTGGCCGACGGGCGAACTGCACCTGCTGGGTCACGGACTGACGCACTGCTCGCCCGAACTTGCCGCGCTGATTGCGACGTTGAAAAAGAACCGTGACGAGCGCAACGATACTATAATAGAAAAGATGGCGCAGGACGGCCTGCGCGTGACGGCGGACGAACTGCGGGCGTTCTTCGGCGTGGAGCAGCTGGGCCGCCCGCATTTTGCCGACTATTTGGTGCATAAGGGCGTCGTCAAAACCCGGCAGCGTGCCTTTGACGACTACCTGTCGCCGGGTCGCCCCTGGTTTGCCGTGCATCAGGGCGCGGACCTGGACGCGGCAATCAGCGCAATCGTGGCGAGCGGCGGCGTTCCCGTCCTCGCGCATCCGCTCTCGCTGTACGTCTCATGGGGAAAAATCGAAGGCGTGCTTGCCGACCTGGTGGCGCACGGCATCCGCGGCATAGAGGCGTGGCATCCCGGCGCGCGCGCAGGCGAGGCAGTCCGCTTTGAGGAACTGGCGCGCCGCCTCGGCTGTTTTGTGACGGCGGGCAGCGACTTCCACGGCGTGGGTGTCCGCGCCGACCGCCATTTAGGCAGGACGAGCGGCGGCAAGAAAATAGACGACCGGTTTTGGTTCGACGAGTTGCTGCCGCACCTGCCGCACTTTGCGGACTGCGCTTGGTGACGCATACGGCATGCCGCCATGCCCGGAACGTTCCTGACGGTGCGTCAGAACGTTTGAAACAACGTGCTGCAAAGGTCGTCGGGAAAAACGCGCAAACAGCAAACGCTTTTTGTTCTGCTCGGTTTCGCGGAGAAAATCAACGGGGGCGCTTGCAGAAGAAATCACGCAAAAATCAGCACTTTTTTCGGCATTTTTATGAAAAAATGAAAAATCTGCGCATACAACATACCGAGGTGTGTATGCAGATTTTTTCGTTTTCGCCGTTCGGGTATGAGGGCGCGTTGGTTGCCGTGGAGGTCGATTTGCGGCGGGGCATTCCGGCGGTTGACGTGGTGGGGCTTGCCGACGGGGCGGTCAAGGAGAGCCGCGAGCGGATGCGGTCGGCAATCCGCAACAGCGGCTTTCCCTTTCCCGTGGAGCGCGTGCTGATAAGCCTTTCTCCCGCCGACCTGAAAAAAGAGGGCGCGGGCTTTGACCTTGCGCTCGCGCTTGCCGTGCTGTGGGCGAACGACCACAAGGGCGACGGCGATTGCGCCCGTGACGTTCCTTCCGAAGCCGTGCTGGTGATGGGCGAGCTGGAGCTTTCCGGCGCGCTGCGTCCCGTAAAGGGCGTGAACGCGGCGGCAACGACGGCGGCGCAGGCGGGAATCACGCGCTGTGTGGTGAGCGCGGCGAACGGCGCGGAGGCGCGCGAGGTGCGCGGCATGCGGGTGTTTGCCGCCGAGAACCTTGCGGACGCCTACGCCGCGCTTTCCCGTTCCGACCTGTTCACGTGCGGCGGGCAGGGGGAGCGCGCGTCCGTGCCGCCGGACGCGGTGTCCGTGGCGGGCGTGCCGTTCCCCGCGCTCCGTGCCGACGACGATATGCGCGACGTTGCGGGGCAGCCCCGTCTGGTGCGCGCGCTGCAAGTCGCGGCGGCGGGCGGACACAACGTGCTTGCCTTTGGGCCGCCCGGCTGCGGAAAGACGCTCGCGATGCGACGGTTTCCGTCGCTCCTGCCGCTGCTCACCGTGGAGGAGGCGCAGTCGGTGACGCGCGTGCACAGCGTGGCGGGTCTGCTCTCCCCGCAGCAGCCGCTCATCCGCGAAAGCCCGTTCCGGCAGCCGCACCAGACGGCGAGCATTGAAGGCATTTGCGGCGGCGGCGTGCAGTGCCGTCCGGGGGAAATCTCGCTCGCGCATAACGGTGTGCTGTTTTTGGACGAGGCGGCGGAATTCAGGACGAGCGTGCTGCAAATGCTGCGCGTCCCTTTGGAAAGCGGCGAGGTCTCGCTCAGCCGAGCCGGGCGCACCACGACCTATCCCGCGCGCTTTCAGCTGCTGCTCGCGACCAATCCCTGTCCGTGCGGGAATTACGGCGTGAGCGGAAAACTCTGCCTGTGCAGTGCCCGGTCAGTGGAGCAGTACTGGCGCAAATTCAGCGGCCCGCTCCTTGACCGTGTGGACATCCGCGTTCCCGTCGCCGTTCCCGACGAGCAGTCCGAGGAGGCGGCGTACCGGCGTTCGAGCGAGTCCCTGCGCGGGGAGATTGCGCGGGCGGTCGCCGCACAGCGGACGCGGCAGGGCATACGCAACGCGCATCTCGACCCGCAGGAAGTGGCACGGTGGTGTCGTCTGGGCAAGGATGAGCAGTCGTTTTTGGATGCCGCCGTTGCCGCCAACGACTTTTCCCCGCGCGCGGTCAGCGGCTGCCTCAAACTGGCGCGCACGCTTGCCGACATGGACGGCTCGCGGGACATTGCGGTCGCGCATCTCAAAGAGGCGATAGGATTGCGGCGGAACGAGGGGCCGTTCGCGCTGTTTGGTGATGTATAACGGGCATAAAAAAACGCGCGGGCGCGCGTCATCGGTATCTGCCAGTCCGTGCGGAACGGCGGTTCATGCCGGCTCTGAGACTCGAACTCAGACGCTTTTAGGGGCAAAGGATTTTGAGTCCTTCGTGTCTACCATTCCACCAAGCCGGCGTATTTCTCACTATAGCAGAAATGCGCGGACTTTGGCAAGGGGAAGATTGTAAAAGGAACGTGAAATATGCTAGTATCGGGAGCGTGAAATGCAAGTCCATGGAAGCGGGGAGCGCGTAGCCGCATGATGCAGGATTTTACCCATGCCGCGCCCGAAACGGTGCTCAAGAGCGTGTTCGGCTACGACTCGTTCCGGCTGTTGCAGAAGGATACGATTGCCCACGTGCTGAGCGGGCGCGACACCCTTGCGGTCATGCCGACCGGCGGGGGAAAGTCGCTGTGCTACCAGATTCCCGCGCTCATCTTTGACGGGCTGACGGTGGTCGTCTCGCCGCTCATCTCGCTCATGCAGGACCAGGTGGCGGGGCTGCGCGCGGCGGGAATCAGCGCGGTCTTTTTGAACAGCACGCTCGAATGGGACGAGTACCTTGGCGCGGTGAACGCGATTCGGCGCGGGGAGACGAAAATCGTCTATGTGTCGCCCGAGGGGCTTGCCACGGCGCGCGTCCGCGACCTGCTTTCCGACGGGCGCGTCACCGTCCGCTGCCTGACGATTGATGAGGCGCACTGCGTGAGCGAGTGGGGGCATGATTTCCGTCCCGACTACCTTGAGATTGCCTCGGTGCGCGCCCTGTTCCCGCGCGCGGTCTGTCTCGCGCTCACGGCGACGGCGACCAAGCAGGTGCGCGACGACATCGTGCGCAACCTCGGCCTGCGCGACCCGGCGGTGCTCGTCTCCAGTTTTGACCGCGCGAACGTGTACCTGAACGTCGTCCCCAAGCAGGGCGGACTGGGGCAGGTCGTGGACTGCATCCGCCGGCACTGGGGCGAAAGCGGCATCATCTACTGCTTTTCGCGCAAGCAGGTCGATTCGGTGGCGGCGCAGCTGGAGAAACTGGGCTATTCCGTGCGGAACTACCACGCGGGTCTGACCGACGAGGAGCGTGCCCGGCATCAGGAGCAGTTTATCCGCGACGAGGTGCAGATTATGGTGGCGACGCTCGCCTTCGGCATGGGCATAGACAAGCCGAACGTGCGCTTTGTCATCCACCACGAGTTGCCCAAGTCGCTCGAACAGTATTATCAGGAAATCGGTCGTGCGGGGCGCGACGGGCTGCCCGCGGAGGCCTTGCTGCTGTACCGCGCGGGCGACATCCACAAAATCCGCTACTTTTTTGACGAGGCGGCGGACAAGGAGAAGTCCGAGCAGCTCTTGCAGGGCATGATTTCCTACGCGACCGCCCGCACGTGCCGCCGCAGGACGCTGCTCGGCTATTTCGGCGAGCGGTTCAGCCCGGACGAGGCGAAGCGGCCCGCCGCGACCTGCTGCGACATCTGCGACCTCGGCGAGATTCCGCTCGTTGACATGACCATTCCCGTGCAGAAACTGCTGAGCTGCATTATCCGCACGAACGCGCGATTCGGGGCGCAGTACGTGATTGACGTGCTGCTCGGCTCGCGGCAGAAGCGCATCCTTGAGAATCACCATGACGGGCTTTCCACGTATGGCATCGGGCGCGAACTTGACCGCGAGCAGTGGTTCGCCGTGGTGAACGCGCTGCTTGACGCGGACTACCTGCGCAAGACCGAGGATTACGCCGTCTTGCAGATTACGGACAAGGGGGCTGCCGCCCTGCGCAACCGCGACGAGATACGGCTGCCGCTCGCCTTTGCCCGCTCCGCTCCGGCCGGAGACCTGGGCGCGGACGGAGCCTTCGTGCCGAAACAGCGGGCGGCGGCGGGCGCGGACGGCGGACTGATGTTCCCCAAGCCGGGCGGCAAGGCATCGAAAAAGCAGCTCTCCGCCGAGTACAACCGCAGGATGGCGGACGCGCTTGCGGAGACTGCCGAGAACCGCGCGCTGATTGACGCGCTCAAGAAATGGCGGCGCAGGGAGGCGGGCGAGCAGAACGTGCCGCCGTACATCATCTTTGGCGACAAGACGCTGTATGAGCTGGTCGCCCTGCGCCCGCAGACGGCCGCTGATTTATTGACGGTGAGCGGCATCGGCGAGAGCAAGGCGGAACGCTTTGGCGAGGCGGTGCTGCGGGTGATTCGCGAGAACGCGCCGTCTGATTAGGGTCGCGTGTTACAGCGGAAACAGCCGCCGCGCCTCAACGTAGAAGCGTTTTTCGCTCGCTTCCCCCATGGAGAAACTTTTGCGCGGAAGCGGCCCCCGGCCGCGTATCGTGGCGAAGAAACTGTCTTTCGCAATCGGCGGGAGCAGGATGCCCAGCTGCCCGTCCTTGCTGCCGAGCTGCACGGTCTCGTCCGCGCCGTGAATGTAGTCGATTTCGATGCCCGCCGCCTGGTGCGCCGCAAGGTATTCGTCCAAGGCGGGCTGGAGCGCGGCAATCGCCAGGTCGGTGATGGCAGTCTGCAAAAGGCGGTAGACCGGCTTTCCGGCCTCCGTGGCGATGAAGCCGAAGCGCGCCCCGCGCGCCGCCGGGTCGCCCACAAGCCGCGCGAGCGCCGCCGCGTCCTCGACCGTCTGCGCCGTGCCGCCGAGCTTCCGGCACAGGAACGCCGTCAGGTCGGCAGCGTCCGCATTGAACACCACGCGGTGAATCGGCTCGAAGGTCAGCCCCGCGTCGTAGATGTTCACCACCTCCACCAGGGCGTAGCGCACGGGGCTTGCGCTGATTTCCGCGTCGGTCTTGCCCTGCGCGCGCAGCGTTTTTTTATGCTCGTCCCACACGGCTTTTGCGGTGGCAAGGCTGTGGTTGCCGTCGCCCACGGCAAAGAGGAAGGTGTTGCCGTCCTTGTCCGTGCCTTTTTTCGCAATTGCCTCAAGCGCGCGCCCCACGTGCGCGAATGCCTCCTCGCCGCGCACCGCCCAGCCCGTGAGGTGTCCGCTGTCCTGCTGCAAGTCGCCGTCGTACACGGGCGGCGCGGCTTTGGCAAGGCCGCCGGTCTTTCCCACGAGCGCGTCGTCCGGGTCGTCGGCAAGCAGCATGATGTGCGGCAGCTCAAGCGGCGCGCCGGTGCGGATTTTCATGCGCGGCGGAATGCGCTCGGGCACGGTCGCCTCCGTGGCGCGGATGAGCGCGGTGCTGAACGGCCGCCATTCGTAGGCGTCCAAATCGACCGCGAGCATCAGCCCCCTGCGCACGCGCCCGTATGCCGTCCTGCGCTCCAGGTACATGAACGCCTCCTGCGCGGGCGCGAACACGCCGTCGGCAAGGTAGCGGCGCATGGTCTGCTGAATGCGCGCGATGCGCTCGTCCCTGTCCGCGTCGGCAAGGAATGCCTCGGGGAAAATCACGTTGAGCGTGGACGGCGAGCCGCCGGCAATCTCCGCGGCGGTCTGCCAGTACGCCCGGTCCTGCGTGTACTGGTCGCAGGCAATCACCGCCCAGCGGCGCAAGTCCACGTCCTTGGGCAGCAGGATTTCCGGCACTGCCACGCCGTATCGTTCAAATGCTGTCATGGTCGCTCCTGAACCGCCGTGCGGCGGCTTCCTCTATTGTAGCGCACCTTTGGCGGTTTATCTATATTTTTCTGCGATGGAATCCACCACGGCGGAAATGGTCTGCGTGTCCTGCTTGGAGAAGCGGCGGATTTTGTGCAGGAGCGTTTGCAGGATGGCGTTCTCCCCGCGGTAGGCGACCGACTCCGCACCCGTGGCAAGGTAGTCCAAAGACACGTGCAGGACTTGAGCGATTTTCGCGGCGTTGTCAATCGTGGGGACGACGGTGCTGCCGGGGCGGTATTTGTTCAGCGTGTTGATGCTCAGCCCCGTGCGCTCGGCAAGTTCCTTCACCTGCATTCCTTGGTATTCCAGCTCGTCCCGAAGATTCTCCGCAAAACCCATACGACATCGTATGTAATAAATGGCATCTTGACAAATTAAAAAGCCTCGTGGTACTGTTCACTGTGTAAAAACTGCCATATTTGGCTTTTTAGTAATGACTGCTTGCCTTTTATGGAAGTGCAGGAGGAGAGTGCTGATGGAACGCATACAACAGGAAGCAGAGCGGAATTCCGCGTTTGAGCTGCTGCGGATATTCGCGATGTTCATCATTGTTTTTCATCACGAGGCACAGCACGGCCTGTGGTTCGCGCCGGACGCTCCCATGACGGGCGCGTTTGTCCTGCGCGAGCTGTCCTATGGCGCGGTCGGTGCGATTGGCAACTGGCTGTTCATCCTTGTCTCGGGCTACTTCATTTCGGCTTCGTCGTTCTCGTGGAAAAAGGTGTTCCGCCTGTGGTTTCAGGTTTTTTCGATTTCCGTCATTGTGTGCGCGGCGGCATGGATTGCGAAGATACCCGTGGTCAATTTCGGGGAAAATGTATATACGGAGCAGGGCTTTTTTGCCGCCGCGCGGACGGTCTCGCGGAGAAGTGTCGTCCAGTCGTTCCTGCCGTGCTACTTTGGTAACAACTGGTTCGCCGTCGCCTATCTCGTGTTTTTCCTGTGCGTTCCGCTGTTGGACAAACTGATTTCGTCGCTATCGCGCAAGGAACATTTCCGCGCCATCGTCCTACTGACCGTGCTGGGAACGGTTGTTCCGTTGCTTCCCTGGGAGGGCTTTTACCGTCCTTCGGCTATTTTCGCGTTTATCCTCGGCTTTTTCGTGGCGCGCTATGTCCGTCTGTACGACCCGCCGGTTCTTGCTAGCGCATGGCGGAACGCCCTTGTTGCCGTCGTGCTGTTCGCGCTGATTTGCGTGTACAAGGTCTGTTGTATTCGGATTTTGCCGCATCTATCGATTTCCTATGAAAATGTGATAAAAGTTGAGAGGCGTTTTTTTAATATGAATAATTCGCTTCCCATCATGCTCATTGCGCTCTGTCTTTTGTGCGCGTTCCGCTCGTTTGCGATTCCATACAATCGCTTCATCAATCTGATTGCGTCCACGACATTCGGCGTGTACCTGTTCCATGAGAATTTGCTGATAAACAAATGGTGGTGGCACGCCGTCTGCAAACTGGACGATTGGCTTGCTTCTCCGTTCCTGCTCGCATGGATGCTCTTATGCGCGCTCGGTACCTTTGCGCTCTGCGCCGTGCTTGAGTTGGTGCGCAAGCAGTGTGTCGAACGCCCGCTGCTCGCGCTTATCTTTCGCCGCAAAACCGCTGGCCCGCGCCGACCGGATTAACTAGTCTGATTGACCAGGCTAACTAATTCGGTCGGCAACATCAACTAGACTTATCGGAAAGATTAACTAAACTTATCGAGAGGATTAACTAGACTTA